>NZ_WWFY01000714.1:0-4777 GCF_009864975.1 Pseudonocardia sp. SID8383 | reverse complement strand
GGACCCGGGCCCCCGGCCCGGCCGCGGTCTCGGCCTCCGGTCGCGCCGCACCCGGGTCGCCGGACCCGCCGGGGCCGCCGCGCTCGGACCACCAGCGGGACTGGCGCTCGTCGGCGTCGTTCGGGCCGCGCATCCGGTTCCACACCCGCGACACCGGGCCGCCGTTGATGCCGGGGACGATCCCGCCGAACTGCTCACGAGTCAGTGTCACCATCGACACCAGCCGCCGGAACGGCCGCGCGACCGCCCACAGCACGAGCGTGACCACGCCGGTGACCAGCAGCGCGAGCCACAGGTCGACCCCGGACCCGGGGGCGAACAGCGACACGACCAGCAGCGCGTGCAGCCCGGCCAGCGCCCCGACGACGAGCGTGTTCACGATCGCGGCGCCGCCGATGCGCAGGATCGCCGGGATGACGTCCGGTTTCAGCAGCGCGACGACGGCGATCGCCGGCGCCGTCACCACCATCAGCCGGATGACCAGCAGTGCGACCAGCACCAGGACCTTGGACAGCAGCTGGAACAGCGCGATGCACGCGGCCTGGATCAGCGCGAGCGTCCCGGCCCCGATCCGGCTGCCGGAGGCCCCGGTGAAGTACGGGTAGCGGTCCCCCATGCGGTCGGCGAGCGCGGCGTACTCGCCCTTCTTGCGCTCCGCCGTCTCGGACGTGTCCTGGCCCTGGTCGATCTCGTCGATGGTGAACGCCTGCGCCCGCAGCAGGTCCCGGCCCAGCTCCTGGGCCTGCGGGACGTCCGGCGCGCCGAACGTGCCGCGCAGCCAGTTCTGGTAGGCGACCTGGTCGACGAGCACCGTCGGGAGCGTGTCGCGGGTGCCCAGCCCGACCTGGCCGAGGAAGCCCTCCTGCATCTGCGTGACGCCGTCGAGCAGCAGGTTGTCCGCGGCACGGGACCAGTCGACCGGTGCGAGGTAGGCGGCGGATCCGAGCATCAGCGCGAGTACGGCGATGCCGGTGCGCTGGGCCTGGCGCGCGAGCTCCCCGCGCATCGCCAGCAGCAGCACGATGATCGCGAACCCGAGCAGGCCGAGGCCCACCCAGGTGGTGAACACGGTCTCGTACATCGCCCGGGTCGCGGTGGTGATGACCTGGTCGAGCGGCGCGAACAGCGACCCGCCGTCGGCGATGAGGTAGTGCGCCCAGTTCACCCCGCCGACGGTCAGCTTCGCCAGGTTGAAGACCTGGTTGCCCAGCCATGTGTCGGTGGTGACCGACGGGTTCAGCACGCCCGACGTGGCGCAGCCCAGGTCGTAGTTGTGCCAGACGAGACCGGCGTAGCCGACCTCCTCGTAGACGCTGCCGGCCTCCCCGTGCAGCGCCGAGGGCCGGTCCAGCGAGCCGACCAGCCCGGTGCCGGGGCGGTCCGGTTCCGGCGGGGACTTGCAGTCCAGCGCCTGCGCCATGGCCGGCGAGCCGAGCAGCAGCGTGCCGCCGGCGATCGCGGTGACCACCAGGACCGCCGTCCGCCGACGACGGCGGCGGGTCACCCCGGGCGTCTGCGGCGTGCGGCGGCGGGTCTTCCGCACCGACACGACGACGGCCGCGAGCAGCACGCCCAGGACGACCCAGACGCCTGCGCCGCCGGACGGGTCGAGGCCCGCCGTCACCGTCCGTCCCCGTCGGGGGGAGCGGCCGCGGGGTGGCCGTTCGTGGCCGCCGTCCCGTTCGACGGGCCGGTGCCGTTCGCGGGGGCGGTGCCGTCCGTGGAGGCGGTGCCGTCCGCGGGGGCGGTGCCGTCCGCGGGGGCGGGCTCGTCGACCACCCAGTCGTCGTCGAGCTCGTCGAGCAGGTCGAGCTGCTCGTCGTCGTAGAGCTCCGCGCGGCCGACGGCGGCGTCGGTCGCGGCGACCGACACGACCTGCACCCCACCGGCACGGATCCCGCCGGCCAGGACCGGGTCGTCGTCGCCGGGGCCGATCCGGGTGTCGGTACGCAGGTCGATCTCGTCACCGTCGAGGTCGGGCAGCACCACGGGGGCCGGGGCGCGCCGGGCGGGCAGCGGGCTCGGCTCGTCGGGTGCGCTCATCTCGGGATGCCCGGGTGCGGTGATCGCCGGGCCACCCGGCGGGCGCGGGGCGACGACGCGGGCGGCGTCGGGGTTGGTGTCGAGCGCCTCGCGGACGTGCTCCAGGTGCGGCGCCTCCAGGTCGATGCGGACCTTCTCCACCCCGCCGTGGCCGTCGGCGAAGACGAACTGGCGGGGCGCGTCGTCGGGCCGGTCGTCGTGGCGGGGGCGCGGGGACAGGGTCCCGAGCATCTCCTCGTAGCCGACGTCGGTGGGCACGCGCAGCAGCCGCAGCGCCTCGGACTGGGCCTCCTCGTCGTCGGTCCGGCCGACGAACACGGCGTTGACCAGCGACGCGAAGCCCGAGACCCGCAGCAGGTCACCGGCCAGCTGGGAGGCGAACAGGGCGCGGACGTTGAACTTGCGGGAGTCGCGGGCGAGGCGGTCGATGAGCACCTTGCCGGTCGGCACCTGGGACAGGAAGTGCGTCTCGTCGAGCGCGACGCCCTTGCGCAGGTTGCGGTCGGCGTCGTAGATCGTGCGCTGGGTCAGCCAGGACGCCAGGTTCAGCAGCTCGACGCCGAGCGACTCGTTGTCGGTCCACTCCTCGCGCGGGCTGCCCGGGCGCGGCAGCGACAGTCCCTGCATCGTCAGCACGGTGAGCCGGTAGTCGCGGTCGGCCTGCCAGGGGTCGGCGCGGGTCTCGTCGGGGAACAGCAGCGCGGCCTGCGGCAGCTCGCGCCGCTCGTCGAGGAAGTCCGCGACGACGCCGGCGTGGTCCTCGCCCTCACCGGCGTGCCGGCGCAGCGCGTCGATGACCATGCCGGGGTGCCGGTCGGGCGAGCCGCCGACCTCGCGGACCGCGCGGAGCAGCACGATCCGGGTGTGCGGCTGGCGGGCGATCTCGTAGGGCAGCAGCCCGGACAGCACGTCGAGCACCAGCCGACGGCGGGTGGCCGCGGCCAGCGAGCGCTCCCGCTTCCAGGCGCGCTCGGGGTCCTCGTCGTCGAGGAAGTGGTCCGGCCGCGGCTCGGCGACCACCCGGTACGGGTTGAGGATGCCGGGGTCGGCGCGGAGCAGGTTGATGTGCCGGGAGAACGGCGCCAGCTCCGGCAGCCGGGTCAGCTCGGCCAGCGGGCCGGACGGGTCGAGCACCGTCCAGCGGGCCCCGGCGCGCAGCGTCTTGTAGACGACCAGCCCGGTCAGGAACGACTTGCCCGAGCCCAGGCCGCCGACGATCGCGGTGAGGCCGGAGGCGCGTCGGACCTCCTGGGCCAGCCACGGGTCCCAGGCGACCGGACGGCGGGTCGCGGTGCAGGTCTCGCCGAGCATGATCCCGCGGCGGTCGCCGACACTGGCCGTCGCGGCCGGGACCGCGGCGGCCGCCCAGGTGACCGACCCGCGTCGCCGGTAGGCCGTCGCGGCCAGCGGCTCGCCGGGGATGAACTCGCGGGCGTAGCGGTACTGCGCCTCGGGGTGCTCGATCTGCACCTTGGGCCGGTACAGGTCGACGACCTGCTGGGCGCGGGTGGTGGCCTCGGCCTCGTCGCGGCCGGAGACGGCGATCCGCCACCAGCCGTAGAGACGGGTGTTGAGCTGGGTGAGCCCGGTGGTGAGCTCGTCCTCGACCTCCAGGACCCGGTCGGCCTGCCGCGCGAGCGACATGGGCGGGTCGAGGTCGTGGTCGTGGGTGTAGTGCCGGATCTGGCTGCGCACCTTGCCCATCTGGCGCTGCAGCTCGCCGGTGACGTCCTCCGGGCGGCGCACGTAGATCCGCGCGGACCACTCCACCGGGAACGGCAGCCGGTCGGAGTGCTGCATCCACGGGTCGTCGATCTCGGGGATCCGCAGACCCTCCATCAGCCCGACGCTCAGCACCGCGACGTTGCGGGTGACGGTCTGGCTGCGCATCCGCCCGACGACCTGCACCGTCGGCGCGTACGGCTCCTGGTGCAGGTCGACGCCCTCGGTGAACGCGGCGAGATCCTCCGGCTCCCAGGTCGACACCCCGCGCGGCACCGAGGACAGCCCGCGCGGGGCGGGCAGCCCGAGGGCGACCGAGCGGTGCATCAGCCAGGCCATGTCCTCCGCGCTCGCGGGGACGGCGTCGAGACCGGACCCGGCGACGAGCACGTCCAGGTGGTTGATCTCGGACTCCAGCGCGGCGAGCTCGGCCTTGACCGCGGACGGCACGAGGCGGTCCAGGACGGGCGCGGCGCGCTCCACCCAGCGGTCGATCAGCCCGCGGCCGGAGACCTCGATGCCGAGGAAGACCTCCTTGTCGGCCATCGACAGCCCCATCAGGTGGCGCTGCTCGCCCTCCAGGAACCCGTCCCAGCCCAGGGCGCCGGGCACGTCGGGCATCCGGCCGATCGCGTTCTGATCGAACGACTCCGCCCACATGTGCACCGGGTAGGGCCGGGTGGTGACGCGCAGGTGCAGCCAGCGCCCCTGCAGCTCGCCGAGCTGCGCGGCGATCTGGCGGATCAGGACCTCGCGCTGGTTGTCGCTGCGGAAGCTCCACGCCTGCGCCGCGAGCCGGTACCAGGCCATGACCTGCCCGTTGGTACGCGTGATGTGCCCGTCGATCGAGCGCAGCGCGATCGACGGGGTGTAGTCCGAACCGCCCTCGCCGGCACGGGCCCGGCCGCGCCGGGCCTTCGGCCGGGGGGTCCGCTCAGGTGCGGCCACGGTGGCCACTCCGGCGCCACGGGTCGGGACGGGGGGTGCGCGCGGGCACGCTCGCGCCGCGACC
>NZ_WWFY01000713.1:0-6675 GCF_009864975.1 Pseudonocardia sp. SID8383 | reverse complement strand
CCCACCCGCGCTGGGGGCTGGCCGGCGGGTCGATGTTCACCCTCGCCACCCTGGGCTCGGCCACGGGTGTGCTCACCGGCTGGCTGTGGGGGCTCGTCGTCGCGGGGCTGGAGGGCGGCGGCACGCCGTGGGGGCCCGCCGCCGCGCTGACGGTGGTGCTGATGCTGTTCCCGGTGTGGATCGCCGTCGCGTTCCGCACCTACCCGCGCTGGTGGTCCGCGACGACGCTGCGGCTGCGGCTCGGGGTGCTGCGCGGGCAGACCATGCAGCGGCGTGGTCCGCGCTCCCCCGCGGGCGAGGTCGTGGCGCGGGCGCTGGACTCGGACCGGATGATCCTCTACGTGGACCGCTGGGTCGACGTCACCAACTCGGTGGTCGTCGTCGTGGTGGCCGGGCTGGTGGCGGCCGACGTGCGCGCGGCCGCCGTCATCGGCGGGTTCCTGCTGGTCTGCGCGGGCGTCGCGGCGATCGGGGCGCCGTTCGCGGGGCGGTCCGGGCGGATCGCGGCCGACGCACGGGCCCGGTTCGGCACCGCGCTGGGATCGGTCCTGGAGTCGGTGCGCACGGTGAAGCTCGCCGCCGCGACCGGAGCGCTGCGGGCCCACCTCGCCGCCGTCGACGGCGACCGGGTCCGGGCCACGGTCCGCGAGTACCGGGTGCGCACCCTGCTCGACGGTGTCCCCGGCGTGCTGCTGCAGGGCGCGGTGGTGCTCACCTGGTCGCTGTACCTGGCCGGGACCTGGCCGCTGGCGACGGCGCTGCTGGTGTCGACCACGCTGAACGGGGCCGGGTTCCTCGGGCAGGTGTGCGCGGCCGCGGTCACCGAGGCCCCGATCGCACGGCGCTGGCTACGAGCCGTCGCCCCGTTCGCGGGTCCTGCGGACCTGACCCGGCTGCCGCCGGGGGTCGATCTGGCCACCGGGGCCGCGCCGGCCCCGGAGCCGGCGGAGCGCGAGCCGCTGCAGCGGCTGAGCCTGGAGAAGGTCGCCGCCGTGCACGACGACGGCACCGTCGGCGTCGAGGGTGTGGACCTCGACATCGAGGCGGGCTCGCTGGTGCTGGTCACCGGCCAGGTCGGGTCGGGCAAGTCCAGCCTGCTCGCGGGCCTGGCCGGGCTGGTCGGGCACGAGGGCGTCATCCGGTGGAACGGGCGCGCGGTCGACGATCCGCAGACGTTCCTGCGTCCCGGGCAGGTCGCCTACGTCGGGCAGGTCCCCCGGGTGCTCTCGGGCACGTTCGGCGACAACATCGCCCTCGGCCACGACCGGCCGGTGCAGGACGCGGTCGGCGACGCCCGGCTCGACCGGGACGTGGCCACGGCAGGCGGGCCGGATGCCGTCGTCGGACACCGGGGCATCCGGCTGTCCGGCGGGCAGGTGCAGCGGGTCGCGATGGCCCGGGCGCTGGCGACCGGCGCCGAGCTCATCGTCGCCGACGACGTGTCCTCCGCGCTGGACGTCCGCACCGAGATCGAGCTGTGGGCCGCGCTGCGCCGCCGCGGCAGCACCGTGGTCGGCGCGAGCACGAAGCGGGCGGCGCTGGCCCGGGCGGACCGGGTGGTCGTGCTGGACCGCGGGCGGGTCGCCGACGAGGGCACCTGGGACGAGCTGTCGGCCCGCTGGTCGCACCTGGCGGGCTAGGACCGGTCGCACCTCGTGCCGGGGGCCGGGCACCGGCCCGCGGTGTGTCGCCGCGGCCGACGGCCGGGCCCGCCTGCTGGTCCGGCCGGAGCCCGCCGACGTGGATGCCGGGGCCGCCGGTCAGCGCAGGGGGTGACGTGCGAGGAAGGTGAGGACCGCGGCGGTCGCGCGACCGTCGAGGAAGCAGGCGTGCCGGGCCCCGGGCAGCACGAGCAGCTCTGCCCCGGGGATCCGCGCGGCCAGGCGCCGTCCGTTCCCCGGCGGCGTGAACTCGTCGTCGGCACCGTGCAGGACCAGGGTCGGCGCGGTGATCGTCGCGATCGCGTCCCCGGCGTCGTGGCGGGCGCTCGCCCGGCGGTGCCCCGCCCGGGCCGCCGGGCTCATGGTGTCGTCGCCGAGCACGGTCAGCGGGCCGGTCGTCTCCGGACCGACCATCAGCCGTCGCAGCTCGGCGGCGTTGTCCGCCGGGTCGGCGAGGCGACGCAGAACCTCCGGGGCGGGAGGGACCGCGTCGGGTCCGCCCGCGGTGGTGCACGCGAGGACGAGCGCACCCACCCGGTCCGGGTGGTCGGCGGCGACCCACTGCGCGACCCGGCCGCCCATCGACGTCCCGTAGAGGTGGGCACGGTCGATCCCGGCCGCGTCCAGCACGGCGACGACATCGCGGGCGAGCCGGCGTGTGCTCCAGTCGCGGTCGACGACGTCGTCGCTGCACCCTGTGCCTGCGGTGTCCACGGCGACGGTGCGGTGCCTGACGAGATCCGCACGCACGGTGCTCCACCAGTGCCGCGAGTTCGCCTGTCCGGGCAGCAGCACCAGCGGGTCGCCGGTGCCCCGGACGTCGAAAGCGATGCCGGCACCGTCCGGCGCGACGGCGCGCGCGGTCACTCCCCCGGCCGCGGCACGGTCACCGGCGACGCCCGCGCCGCGGTCACGCGGGCTCGCCCCCTCGGGCGTGGACGGGCCGGACGCGTGCTCCACGCCCGGAGGCTACCCACGGCGGCCCCGCGGACCATCGGGCGTCTCAGCCGCAGTGGTTCTCGTGCCCGGTGTGCGCTGCGTGTTCGACCTGCAGGGTGGAGTGGTCGAGGCCGAACCGCTCGCGCAGCACCTGCCCGGCCCGGTCGAGGACCGAGGTGTCCCCGCAGTGCGCGGACACCTCCTCGTCGACGACGACGTGCGCCGACATGGCCGGGGTACGGTCGTTGATCGCCCACACGTGGAGGTCGTGGACGTCGGCCACCCCGTCGACGGCCAGCAGCGCCGCCTTGACCTCCTGGGCGTCGACCCCCTTGGGCGCCCCCTCCAGCAGGACGTGCGCGGCCTCGCGCAGCAGCGCCACGGCACGCGGGAGGATGAGCGCGACGATGAAGAGCGAGGCGATCGTGTCCGCGTAGGGCCAGCCGGTCGTCATCAGGACGACGGCGGCGGCGAGCACGCCCACCGAGCCGAGGGCGTCGCCGAGGACGTGCAGCATGGCACCGCGCATGTTCATGTTCCCGCGGTCGCCGCCGGCCAGGACGGCGAGCGACACCAGGTTGCCGATCAGGCCGAGCACGCCGATGACCAGCAGCGGCAGGCCCGGGATCGCTGCGGGCACGAACAACCGCTGCACCGCCTCGATGCCCACCCACACCACGACCGCGACGAGGGTCAGCGCGTTCAGCGCCGCCACGAGCACCTCGGCCCGGCCCATCCCGTAGGTCCGCGACGTCGTCGCCGGTCGGGTGGCGAGCACGCTGGCGATCAGCGCCGCGACCAGCGCCCCTGCGTCGGTGAGCAGGTGGCCGAGGTCGGCCAGCAGCGCGAGCGAGCCGGTGTAGACCGCGCCCGCGGCGCCGAGGACCGCCGTGATCAGGGTGACGCCGAGTGCCGTCGCCAGCCGGCGGCGGTCGGTGCCCGCGCCGGCGTGCCCGTGGCCCGACCCGCCGCCGTGTCCGTGTCCGTGCCCCATGCGGCCACCATACATGCACACATTCGCATGTGAACCCTGCGAGGTCAGGTTCAGCCGGTGGGGACCGCCACCGCCTCGATGCTCAACGCCCCGTCCTCGACGCCGACCCGGGCGGTGCGGCCCGCGCCGATCCGCCCGTCGAGCAGCATCGACGACAGCGGGTTGTCGAGCTCGCGGCGGATGGTGCGGCGCAGCGGACGCGCCCCGAACTCGGGGGCGTGCCCGTGCTCGGCGAGCAGCGCGACGGCGTCGTCGCTGATCTCGAAGCCGATGTCCATCCGGCCGAGCCGGTCGCGGGTGTCGTCGAGCAGTAGCCGGGTGATCCGGGTGAGCTGCTCGGCCTCGAGCCGGCGGAAGACGATGGTCTCGTCGATCCGGTTCAGGAACTCGGGCCGGAAGACCTCCCGCAGCCGCGGCATCAGCCGGTCGCGCAGCACCGCCTCCTCCCGCTCGGCGGGGGTGGTGTCCGGGCCGGCGGCCGGGCCGAAGCCGAGCGTGGTCCCGTGTCCGGTGATCAGCTCCGACCCCACGTTCGAGGTCATGATGATCACCGTGTGCCGGAAGTCGACGGTACGGCCCTGGCCGTCGGTCAGCCGGCCGTCGTCGAGGACCTGCAGCAGCGTGTTGAACACGTCCGGGTGCGCCTTCTCGATCTCGTCGAGCAGCAGCACCGAGTACGGCCGCCGGCGCACCGCCTCGGTCAGCTCGCCGGACTCGCCGTAGCCGACGTAGCCGGGCGGGGCGCCGACCATCCGCGCGACGGTGTGCTTCTCGCCGTACTCGCTCATGTCCAGGCGGACCATGCGGTCCTCCTCGCCGAACAGCGCGACGGCCAGGGCGCGGGCCAGCTCGGTCTTGCCGACCCCGGTGGGGCCGAGGAACAGGAAGCTGCCCACCGGGCGGTTCTCGTCGCCGAGCCCGGAGCGCGAGCGGCGGATGGCCTCGGCCACGGCGGTGACCGCGGCGTCCTGCCCGATGACGCGCTGGTGCAGCTCGTCCTCCAGCTTGAGCAGCCGGTCCCGTTCGGCCTCGGTGAGCTGGGCGACCGGGATGCCGGTGGAGCGCGCGACGACCTCGGCGATCTCCTCGACGCCGACGACGGGTGCGCGACCGTCGGGGTCGGTGGGGTCGGCGGTCAGCTCCTCGCGGGCAGCGGTGATCTCGTCGCGCAGCTGGGAGGCCTTCTCGTAGTCCTCGTGCGCGACGGCCTGGTCCTTGTCGCGCTGCAGCGCGTCGAGACGCTGCTCGACGGCCCGCCGGTCCACGGTGGGGGTGCGGGTACGCAACCGGACCCGGGCGCCGGCCTGGTCGAGCAGGTCGATCGCCTTGTCCGGCAGGAACCGGTCGGTGACGTAGCGGTCGGACAGCTCCACCGCCGCGCGCAGCGCGTCCGGGGTGTAGCGGACCTGGTGGTGGGCCTCGTAGCGATCGGCGAGGCCGCGCAGGATCGTGACGGCGTCCTCCACCGACGGCTCGGGCACCAGCACCGGCTGGAAGCGGCGGGCCAGCGCGCTGTCGGACTCGATGTGGCGGCGGTACTCGTCGATCGTGGTGGCGCCGATGACGTGCAGCTCGCCGCGGGCCAGCGCGGGCTTGAGCAGGTTCCCGGCGTCCATCGCACCGCCGCCGTCCCCTCCCCCGGTGCCCGCGCCGACCATCGTGTGCAGCTCGTCGATGAACACGATCAGCGCGTCGCTGTGCGACCGGATCTCCTCGATCAGCGTGCGCATGCGTTCCTCGAAGTCGCCGCGGTACTTGGTGCCGGCGACGACACCGGCCAGATCCAGCTGCACGACGCGGCGTCCGCGCAGGGTGTCGGGCACCTCGCCGTCGGCGATGCGCTGGGCGATCCCCTCGACGACGGCGGTCTTCCCGACCCCGGCCTCCCCGATCAGCACCGGGTTGTTCTTGGTCCGGCGGGACAGGACCTCGACGGTCTGCTCGATCTCGTCGGCGCGGCCGATGACCGGGTCCAACCCGCCGCCGCGGGCGGCCTCCGTGAGGTCCTGACCGTACTGGTCCAGGGTCGGGGTGCCGGTGTCCGCGACCGCGCCCGGGTCCGGGGTGCCCGTCGCGCCCGGCCCGGCGGGGGCCTGCGGGGTCATCGCGCCGGGGCTGAACCGGGATCGGGCGAGCAGCCGGCCCGCGGCGGAGTCCTCGTTGGCGGCGAGCGCGAGCAGCAGGTGCTCGGGCCCGATGTAGCTCGACCCGAGCGAGCGGGAGATCTGGTGCGCGTCGAGCAGCGCGCGCTTGGCCGACGGCGTCAGCGACGGCGGCCGCCCCGCGTCGTGGCCACCGCCGGGGCGTGGCAGGCGCTCCTCCAGGATGCGGGCGATCGTGTCCGGGTCGCCGCCGGCCCGGGCGATCCAGCCGCGGGTGGTGTCGGTGCGGGCGCAGGCCAGCAGGATGTGCGTGGCGTCGAGGTCGGTGTCACCGCGTTCCGCGGCCTCCTGGGCGGCCCGGGCCATGATCTCGCGGGCACCGCCGCTCAGCAGCCGGGTCAGGTCGATCCGGTGCACCGGGCCGCGGGGGTCGCCGGGGCCGAAGAAGCCGGTCATCGTCCACCTCTCGTCGGGTCGGGGCGATCGATCGCATTCCCGGTGCCGGGCCCGTCGAAACCGTCCGCCTCAGGACGCGGCGAGCACGTCCGCGGCGACGTCGCGGCAGACCTGCCAGCCGTACTCGACGCCGAGCCCGCCCGGATAGGTGGTGAGGACGGCCAGCGCGCGGTCCTCCCAGGCCAGCACGCAGTGCACGTTCCAGCCGTCCGCGCCGTGCAGGGTCCAGCCGTTCTTCTCCGCGACGGCGCCGGGGAGCACGGGCCGGATCCCGGACTGCCCGTCCGGGGTGACGGCGTCGAGGTCGGCGAGCAGTGCGGGTCCGCCGGGCAGGCCGGGGGCGCGCTCGCGCACGCAGGCGAGGACGCGGGCGGCGTCGAGCGCGCTGACCTGCGTGTAGGACCACCACCCGGGCCGCGACGTCGACACCGCCACCCCGCACTCCGGTCCGAGCCGGGCGGTGCTCGCGTCGCCGCCGAGCGCGCGGTAGAGCCGTTCGGCCGCGCCGTCGTCGGAGGCGCGG
>NZ_WWFY01000712.1:0-6405 GCF_009864975.1 Pseudonocardia sp. SID8383 | reverse complement strand
CACGGGACCGGACCGCGCGCCCGGGCGGGAGCCCACTCCCGGGCGCGCGGTCGGTCACGAACCGGGGCGGGCGCGGGGCCCGCCCGGTGTCACTCGGCCTCGAAGCCCAGGGCGTCGACGACGGCGCCGATCTGCGCGTCGGTGTCGGCGACGGTGTCGTCGAGGTACTCGGCGACCGGGGTCAGCTCGGCCGCCTGCGCGGTGCCGGTGAGCGCCAGGGCGGCGAGCGGCGCGGCGACGACGCCACCCACGAGGGCGAGGGCGCGACGACGACGGGCCTGCTGGGGAGCGTGGGCCATGGTGATCCTCCTGTGGTTCAGGGACACGGGCTGTGTCCCTGTGCCACAGGACGATTCCTCGACGAACCGGTGGAGATCAAACCCTGGTGTCCGGTTTTACCGGCTCTTCATGATCATCGAACAATGAGGTACGGAGGCCCAGGTCAGGCCATTCAGACTATGGGGGTTACGCCATACGGCGGTAATGCCCGCGCAACATCAGGCCTGCGTGACGGGCACGCTGACCTCTCCGCGCTCGGCCTTCAGCCCGATGTCGGTGCGGTGGTGCGAACCCGCGAGGCGGACCGGCTCCAGCCGGGCGTAGGCCTCGGCCCGGGCGGCGGCGAGGTCGGAGCCGGTGCCCACGACCGACAGGACGCGCCCGCCGGAGGAGACGACCGCGCCGTCGTCGCGGCGACGGGTACCGGCGTGCAGCACGCCCTCCCCGTCGGCGCCGCTGATGACGTCACCGAGCCGTGGGGTGGCCGGGTAGCCCTCCGCGGCGACGACGACCGTCACCGCCGACCCGTCGGCCCACTCGATCGCGGGCTGGTCGGCGAGGGTGCCGGTCGCGGTGGCGAGCAGCAGCTGCGACAGCGGGGTGCGCAGCAGTGCCAGCACGGCCTGGGTCTCCGGGTCCCCGAAGCGGCAGTTGAACTCGATGACCGCGGGGCCCTGCGAGGTCAGTGCGAGACCGGCATAGAGCAGCCCGGTGAACGGGGTACCGCGGCGCACCATCTCCTCGGCGACCGGCGCGACGACCCGGGCGACCAACTCCTCGGCGAGGTCCTCGCCCGCCCAGGGCAGCGGGCAGTAGGCGCCCATGCCACCGGTGTTGGGGCCGGAGTCGTCGTCGCCGACGCGCTTGAAGTCCTGCGCGGGCAGCAGCGGCACCACGGTGGCGCCGTCGACGAGGCAGAACAGCGACGCCTCGGGCCCGTCGAGGAAGGACTCCAGCAGCGCCGGGTGGCCGGCGTCGAGCAGCCCGAGGGCGTGCGCGCGGGCCACCTCGATGTCGCCGGACACGACGACGCCCTTGCCCGCGGCCAGCCCGTCGTCCTTGACGACGTAGGGCGGGGTGAACACCGACAGCGCGGTGTCGAGGTGCGCCGGGTTGTCGACGACGACCGACGAGGCCGTCGGCACCCCGGCCGCGCTCATGACGGCCTTCGCGAACGCCTTGGACCCCTCGATCCGAGCCGCCTCGGCGCTCGGACCGAAGCAGGGGATGCCGGCCTCGCGCACCGCGTCGGCCGCACCGTTGACCAGCGGGCCCTCCGGCCCGACGACCACCAGGTCCGCCTGCCAGGTCCGCGCCACGTCGACGACGGCGCCGTTGTCGGTGACGTCGAGCCCGAGCTGCTCGGACACCGCGGCCGTCCCCGCGTTGCCGGGGGCGACAGCGAGCGCCGTCACCTCCGGGTCCTGCGCCAGAGCCACGGCGATGGCGTGCTCTCGCGCACCGCTTCCCACGATCAGGATCCGCACGGTGGCCGAGCGTATCCGTGCACGTCGGACAACGGGGAACCGGTGTCCGCTCAGCCGTCGCAGCGTTGCAGGTGGGCCCCGATCAGCGCGGTGACGTGGGTGGGGTGCTCCTGCTGCGGGAAGTGCCCGGTGGCCGGGAGCGTGTGGTGGGTCAGCCCTGCGCCGGCGAACCGCTCGTCGCCGCGCATGGTGGTGTCGAGCACGCACGGGTCGTCGGCGCCGTGCACCTGCAGCACCGGCACCCCGACCGGCCGGGAGAGCTCGCGGGCGAACCGGCGGCCGTCGGGGCGCACCTGGGAACGCATCGACCAGCGGTAGTACTCGAGGCTGCAGTGGGCGACGGTGGAGATCCGCATCGCCTCGGCGTTGCGGGCGACGGCGTCGGCGAAGTCGGTGGTGGCGGCCCACTCCGGCCCCGCCCACGCCCGCATGATCCGCCCGACCCGGGCGCCGCCGTCGGCACGCAGCGAACGCTCCGGCAGCCGCGGCAGCTGGAACCCGGCCATGTAGCGGCTCGCGCGGCCCTGCCCGAGCGGGTCGCGCAGCACCGCGTCACGCATGACGACCGGGTGCGGCGCCCCGAGCCCGGTGAGCGAGACGACCAGCCGCGGGTGCAGCGTGGCGACCGTCCAGCCGATGGCGGCACCCCAGTCGTGCCCGACGACGTGGGCACGCGGCTCCCCGAGCGCCCGGATCAGCCCGGCGCAGTCACCGGCGAGGGTCCACAGGTCGTAGCCGCGGGGGGTCTTGTCGGTGTCGCCGTAGCCGCGCAGGTCGGGCGCGACGACCCGGTAGCCGGCGTCGCCGAGGGCGAGGAGCTGGTGGCGCCAGGTCCACCAGAACTCCGGGAAGCCGTGCAGCAGCACGACCAGCGGGCCGGTCGGCGGGCCGTACTCGGCGAGGTGGATGCGGATGCCGTTGGCCGACACCGCGCGGTGCGTCCACGGACCGGGCACCCGGACGACCGAGGGGTCGGGCGGGGTACCGGTCGTCGCGGACACGCCGGATCAGCCCGCGGCGGCGTGCCGCCCGGAGGTGCCGTCGGCGATCTCGCGGACGTTGTCGCGGTCACCGCGGTGACCGCGCTGGGCGAGCACCTGGGCGGAGTCCTTGAGCGAGTCGATGGTGCGCTCGGGCTTGCGGATCTTGCGGACCCGCAGGTAGCCGAGGAAGCCGAACAGGCCGGCGACGAGCAGCATGAACAGGAACGTGATCCCGAAGCCCGCGGCGCGGTTGAGCCACAGCGACAGGAACTCGGCCAGGGTGAAGAACAGGTAGAACAGGCTGAACAGCCCGACCACCGCCGCGATCACGAAGAAGACGCTGCCCTGCACGCCTTTCTTCACCTCGGCCGTGACCTCGGCCTTGGCGAGCTCCACCTCCGACCGGACCAGGGTGGAGAGGTGGGTGGTGACGTCCTTCGCGAGGGCACCGAGGGACGCGTCGCGCGGCCCCGGCTCGTTGGTGAGCGGGATCGAGGGCAGGACCGGCGGAACCTCCGCGTTGCCCGACTGGCTGTTGCTGGCCACCGTCTTCCCTCCTGCTGGTGCACTCGCCTGCCCGGGGCGCTGGGGATCCCCCGGACGGCCGTCGTTCGGTGAGCCGCCATCGTGCCACGGGGCCCGGCGACCCGCTCGGCTGCGCCACGCCGGGGACACGGCCTCACTCGTCCGGGCGGCCGCGCAGTTTCTTGATCTGACCGCGCCGGTTCTTGGCGTCGAGCCTGCGACGCTGCGAACCGCGCGTCGGACGGGTCGGGCGACGGGTGCGCGGGCCCGCCGCGGTCGCCTCAGCGAGCAGGGTCGCGAGCCGCCCGCGGGCGGCCTCGCGGTTGCGGAGCTGGCTGCGGTGCTCGGAGGCGACGACGGTGAGCACGCCGTCGACGAGCCGGTTCGCCAGCCGTGACAGGGCGCGGTCGCGCAGGTCGTCGGGGACGCTCGGCGAGGCCGCGAGGTCGAAGGACAGCTCCACCCGCGAGTCGGTGGTGTTGACGCCCTGCCCACCGGGCCCCGAGGCACGGGAGAACCGCCAGTGCAGCTCGCGGGCGGGCACGACGAAGCCCCGCCGCACCTCGATCGGGTCGTCCACACCGACCAGTGTCGCCGATCGGCCCCGGGTCCCGTGCGGTGAGCACGGGCCCGGGGCCGCCGGGACCGGAGGGTCAGTCCTCCTTGGACTCGCTCATGCCGGACGAGATCAGGTCCATCACCGACGAGTCGGCGAGGGTCGAGACGTCGCCGACGTCCCGGTTCTCGGCGACGTCGCGCAGCAGGCGGCGCATGATCTTGCCGGATCGGGTCTTCGGCAGCTCCTCCACGACCAGGATCTGGCGCGGCTTGGCGATCGGGCCGATCTCCTTGGAGACGTGGTCGCGGAGCGCCTTGATGGCCTCCTCGCCCTTCGCCTCGTCCTTCGACGCGCTCCCGCGCAGGATGACGAACGCGACGATCCCCTGGCCGGTGGTCTCGTCGGAGGCGCCCACGACCGCGGCCTCGGCGACCGTCGGGTGGCTGACCAGCGCCGACTCCACCTCGGTGGTCGAGATGCGGTGCCCGGAGATGTTCATGACGTCGTCGACGCGGCCGAGCAGCCAGATGGCGCCGTCGTCGTCGTACTTGGCGCCGTCACCGGCGAAGTAGTAGCCCTGCTCGGCGAAGCGGGACCAGTAGGTGTCCTTGTAGCGCTCGGTGTCGCCCCAGATGCCGCGCAGCATCGACGGCCACGGCTTGTCGAGGACCAGGTAGCCGCCCTCGCCGTTGCCGACCGGGGTGCCGGTGTCGTCGACGACCGTGGCGGAGATGCCCGGCAGCGCACGCATGGCCGAGCCCGGCTTGGTCGCGGTGACGCCCGGGAGCGGCGCGATCATCTGCGAGCCGGTCTCGGTCTGCCACCAGGTGTCGACGATCGGGCAGTTCTCCTTGCCGATCTTCTCCCGGAACCACATCCAGGCCTCGGGGTTGATCGGCTCGCCGACCGTGCCGAGCACCTTCAGCGAGGACAGGTCGTACTTCGCGGGGATGTCCTCGCCCCACTTCATGAACGTGCGGATCAGCGTCGGGGCGGTGTAGTAGATCGAGACCTTGTACTTGTCGACGATCTCCCAGTGCCGGCCCTCGTGCGGGGTGTTCGGCGTGCCCTCGTACATCACCTGCGTGGCGCCGTTCGCGAGCGGCCCGTAGACGATGTAGGTGTGCCCGGTGACCCAGCCGATGTCGGCGGTGCACCAGTAGACGCTCTCGCCCGGCTTGTGGTCGAACACCACGTCGTGGGTGTAGGCGGACTGCGTGAGGTAGCCGCCGGAGGTGTGCAGGATGCCCTTCGGCTTCCCGGTGGTGCCCGAGGTGTAGAGGATGAACAGCGGGTGCTCGGAGTCGAAGGACTCCGGGGTGTGCTGGTCGGAGGCACCGTCGACGGCGTCGTGCCACCACACGTCGCGGCCGTCGGTCCACGGCACGTCGGTCTCGGTCCGCTTCACGACGAGGACCTTCTCGATCGAGGTGCCCTCGACCGCCTCGTCGGTGTTCTCCTTCATCGGAGCCGGCTTGCCGCGGCGGTACTGGCCGTCGCTGGTGATCAGCACCTTGGCCTCGGCGTCCTCGATGCGCGCCTTGAGCGCGCCCGGGGAGAACCCGCCGAACACGACGCTGTGCAGCGCACCCAGGCGGGCGCAGGCCAGCATCGAGAACACGGCCTCGGGGATCATCGGCAGCTGGATGGCGACCCGGTCGCCCTTGCCGACGCCCAGCTCGGTCAGCGCGTTCGCGGTCTTGGAGACCTCGCGCTGCAGGTCGGCGTAGGTGATGGTGCGGGAGTCGCCGGGCTCACCCTCCCAGTGGATGGCGACGCGGTCGCCGTTGCCCGCCTCGACGTGCCGGTCGGCACAGTTGTAGGCGACGTTGAGCTCGCCGCCGACGAACCACTTCGCGAACGGGGGCTCCCAGTCCAGGACGGTGTCCCACTTCGTCGTCCAGTGCAGACGGTCGGCCTGCTCGGCCCAGAACCCCTCGCGGTCGGAGTCGGCGCGGTCGTACCAGTCGGCGGTGGCGTTCGCCTGCGACGCGAACTCCTCCGACGGCGGGAACGCCCTGCTCTCGGTGGAGAGTGCGCTGAGCGCAGAACTCTTCTCGGACTCGGCCATGTCCTCGTGTCCTCCTCGACGCGGCGGGTCACTTCGGGCCGGCGTGGCGGCCTCGGGCGCACTCGGTGTGCGCGCACGTGTGCCGTATGACGCTAGTGAAACGTCGTGGCCCGTGCACCGTCTGTCGGGACAGGTACGGACAGGCCACAGGGGCCGCACCTGACCGTCCGCGCAGGTCGGGGGCCACTCCCCGGTGCGTCACGGAGGTTCGCGGGACCCTCGGCGGTGGACGGACGGGCGTCCGGCGGTCGGTGGATCACCATGACCGGTCGTCGAGCGGTCCGCACCGCAGGGGTACTACCCGACGGTAACCCACGGGTTGGGACGATGACGCCCATGGCCCGCCCCGCAGCAGCCGATCCGCTCGCCCCGCTCGCCGCCCTCCCCGGCGTCGCCGAGGCGGTCTCCCGCGCCCGCGACGCGGCCACCGAGGTGCACAACCAGCCGGTCAACCGGCGCGGGTGGCCCGCGACGGCCGCCGAGGCCGCCCTGCGCGCGGCC
>NZ_WWFY01000711.1:0-27838 GCF_009864975.1 Pseudonocardia sp. SID8383 | reverse complement strand
CCTCGGCCAGGGTGCGCGCGCCGGTCCGGCCGCCGGGCGCCCCCAGCTCGACGACGACGGCGAGCGGCCGTGCCGGGGACCCCGCGGCGGTGGTCATCGCGGTGACGGCGTCGACCGAGTCGACCCAGCTCAGCACCTCCAGGTCCGGGTCGGCGTCACGCGCGGCGGCGACGGCCCGCACGCCTGCCGGGTCGACCAGCGCGTTCGCCAGCAGCACCCGTCGCACGCCGGCGTCGATCGCGATCCGCGCCTGCCACGGCGTCGCGACGGTGATCCCCCAGGCGCCGTGGCGCAGCTGCAGGTCCCACAGCGCGGGGGCCATCGTCGTCTTGCCGTGCGGGGCGAGGTCGACGCCGTGTGCGGCACACCAGCCGGCCATCCGCTCGGCGTTGGCGTGCAGGGCCGCCCGGTCGAGGGTGAGGACGGGCGTGGCCAGGTCCGACAGCCGCGGCCCCTCGGCGAGCCACTCGTCGACCGTACCGGGCAGCGGCGGGACCGACTTGGCGTACGGGCCGGGCCGTTCGGCGCCGAGCGACGCGTACCGGAGCATCCCGTTCTCCCCTCTGAGCAGGTACGTTGCGTATTTTGCAGCACTTGTTGCGTATTTCGGTTCGGCTGTTCTAGCATCACCGCGACAGATCGGTCAACGACGGCGGAGGAGAACCCAGCAGTGGAAACCCCGGGCCGCAGCGCCGTGGTGTGCTTCGGCGAGGCCCTCGCCCTGGTCCCCGACGCGGCCGCCGTCGACGACCCGCGGGCCCCCGCGCACGCCGCGGGTGCCGAGGTGAACGTCGCGCTCGATCTGGCCGCGGCCGGCGTCGCGGTGGCGTGGGTCGGGCGTCTCGGTGACGACCGGCACGGCGCCCTCGTGCAGCACACGCTCGCCGCCGCCGGGGTCGACACCGGTGGGATCGGCGTCGACCCGGACCTCCCGACCGGCCGTTACGCCAAGTACCCGGCGCCCGACGGCGGCACCGTCATGACCTACCGGCGGTCCGGATCGGCGGCCTCGGCGGCCGGGCCCGAACTGCTGGAGCTGCCCGCGGTACGCGACCGGATCGCCGTCGCGGACTGGGTGCACGTCAGCGGGATCACCGCGGCCGTGTCGACGTCCTGCGCGGCCGCACTGGCCGCGCTGCTGGCCCGCCCCCGCCGGTACCGGGTCGTGTTCGACGTGAACTGGCGCGAGCAGATGTGGCCCGACGGCGACCCGGCCGCGGTGGCCGCGCTGGCCGATCGGGCCGACGTCGTACTCGTCGGGGCGGACGAGGCGCGGCGGGTGTTCGGCACCGACGACCCGGCCCGGCTGCGCACGCTGCTGCCCGGCCCGGAGCTGGTCGTGGTCAAGGACGGCGCCCGGCGCGCACTGGCCGTGCACCGCGACGGTGCGGTCACCGAGCGCGCGGCGCTGGTCGTCGACGTCGTCGAGCCGGTCGGGGCGGGCGACGCGTTCGCCGCCGGGCTGCTCACCGGCCTGGTCCGCGGCGAGGACGTGGGCCGCTGCCTGCGCCGGGGCCACCTCGGTGCCGCCGCGGTGCTCGTCGTTCCCGGCGACTCCGCCGCGCCGCTGCCCGAGCACCTGCTCGACCTCGACGACGACGCCTGGGCGACCCTGCGCGTGAACGCCGACCGGGAGGCCGTGTGAGCACCAGCCTGACCAAGGCGCTGCGGATCCTGGTGGCCCTCGGGGAGGGCCCGGCCTCGCTCGACGAGCTCGCCACGGCGCTCGAGGTGCACAAGACGACCGTCCTGCGGCTGTTGCGCACCCTGGCCGACGAGCACTTCGTGCACCGCGACGACCACCACCGCTACCGGCTCGGCTCGCGGCTGTT
Source organism: Pseudonocardia sp. SID8383 (assembly GCF_009864975.1). NCBI lineage: Bacteria > Bacillati > Actinomycetota > Actinomycetes > Pseudonocardiales > Pseudonocardiaceae > Pseudonocardia > Pseudonocardia sp. SID8383. The sequence goes on along the minus strand of NZ_WWFY01000711.1, from coordinate 26,006 downwards.
CGAGCTGTCCTCGCGCGGGCTGGACCAGCGCGAGGTGCGCACGGTCGCCGCGCCGCACCTGCACGCGTTCAACCGGGCCCACGGCCACACCGTGCACCTGTCCGAGCGCGACGACGGCGAGATCGTCTACATCGACAAGCTGGAGTCGCTCGACAACGTGCGCATGGCGTCGCGGGTCGGGCTGCGCGGACCCGTGCACTCCACCGCCGCCGGGAAGGTGCTGCTCGCCGACCTGCCCGCGGCGGAGCGGAACCGGGTGCTCGACGACGTCGACTTCCCCGCCCGCACCCCGCACACGATCACCGACCGCGACGCCTACCTGGCCGAGCTCGCCCGGGTGCGCGAGCAGGGCTGGGCCCAGGACCGCGAGGAGAACGAGGCCTCGATCAACTGCATCGGGGCGCCGGTCCGCGGACCGGCCGGAACCGTCGTCGCGGCGGTGTCGGTGTCCGTGCCGACCATCGTCGCCGGCTACGACCAGCTGATGGAGCTGGTCCCGTCACTGCTGGCCGTCACCGGGACGATCTCCCGCGACCTCGGCTGGCGCCCGACCCGAGAGGATCCCCCCCGCATGACCACCGCCGCCAACGGCACCGTGACCACCACCGACGCACCCGCCCCCGCGCACACCTTCAGCCAGGGCGTGCGCAAGGGCGGCCTGCTGCAGGTCTCCGGGCAGGGCCCGATGGACCCGGCGACGAAGCAGTACATCGCGCCGGGCGACGTGCACGCCCAGACGCTGCGGACCCTGGAGAACGTCCGCGCGATCCTGGAGGCGGGCGGCGCCTCGGTCGGCGACGTCCTGATGTTCCGCGTCTACCTCACCGAGCGGGAGCACTTCTCCGCGATGAACGACGCCTACGGCGAGTTCGTGTCCCGGCACGTCCCCGACGGTGCCGCGCTCCCCGCACGCACCACCGTGTTCGTGGGCCTCCCCCACGCCGAGATGCTGGTGGAGATCGACGCCCTGGCCGCCCCGGCCGCCTAGCAACTCGCCGAGATGCACGTTCCCGCCCCCACCGGGGCGACAACGTGCGTCTCGACAGGGCGACGTCGATCGGGCGTTGCGGAACCGTGCTCCCGGCCACGGGAACGCGACGCTCGGAAGGCGTCGGCCGAAACCGGACTGCTGCTCGACCTACGGCTCCCTCAGCGGACGTAGCGCAGCTCCGCCCGCGCCCGGGCCTTCGCCGCCTCCACCTCACGGTCCTTCGGCGGGGCGGTCGTGGTCAACCCGTCGAGCAGCTCCCGGGTCGCCTCGGCGACGGCGGCGACCGCCCGTTCGAACACCTCGGCGTTGGCCTGCGACGGCTTCGCCGCCCCGGCGATCTTGCGGACGTACTGCAGCGCCGCGGCGTCCACCTCGTCGGTCGTGGCCGGCGGCTCGAAGTTGTGCAGCGTCCGGATGTTGCGGCACATGGGCACCCCCTGGATACGACGACGGCCCGCCCCGCGACCGTAGCGCGGGACGGGCCGTCGACCGAGTGCGAACTACTGGACGACGTGCATCGACCCGTCGAGCTCCCCCGCCGCCTGGCGCCGGTTCAGCACCGCGAGGCGGGTGAAGGAGTGGTCGAACGCGTCCTGGGTGAGGCCGCGGTTCCGGTACTCGGTGGCGAGCTGCTCGGCACCGGCCGGGATCGTCCAGGACGCCTCGAAGCCGAGCTCCTTGCGGGCCCGGGCGAAGTCGACCCGGTAGGAGCGCGGGTCGTTGCCGGCCTCACCGGTGATGTTCAGCGTCGAGCCGGGGACGGCGTCGATCACGGCCTGCGCGATCTCGGCGACGGTCCGGTTGTTCGTCTCGGTTCCCACGTTGTAGGCCCGGGCCCGGACGACGTCCGCCGGGGCGCCCAGCGCCGCGACGACCGCACCGGCGATGTCCTCGGCGTGCGCGAGCGGACGCCACGGGGTGCCGTCGGACAGCACGGTGACCTCGCCCGTGAGGACCGCCCGGCCGACCAGGTTGTTCAGCACGATGTCGGCGCGCAGCCGCGGCGAGAACCCGAACGCGGTCGCGTTGCGCATCGAGACCGGCACGAAGTCGGCGTCGGCGAGCTCGGCGAGGTCGTCCTCGACGCGGACCTTCGAGATCGCGTAGGGGGTGACCGGCTTGAGCGGGGCGTCCTCGTCGACGAGGTCGTCGCCGGACTGGGCGCCGTACACCGAGCAGGTGGAGGCGTAGACGAAGCGGCCGACACCGGCTTCCTTCGACAGCCGGGCCAGCCGGGTCGACGCGTGGTGGTTGATGTCGTAGGTGATCTCCGGGGCCAGCGAGCCCAGCGGGTCGTTCGACAGCGCCGCCATGTGGACGACGGCGTCGAACCCGGCCAGCTGGTCGACGGTGACGTCCCGCAGGTCGGTCGACATCCCGTCGACGTCCGGGGTGTCCAGCGAACCCAGCACGCAGTCCGCGAACAGCCCGGAGTCCAGGCCGATGACCTCGTGACCGGCGGCGGCGAGCAGCGGCGCCATCACGGTCCCGAGGTAGCCCTGGTGCCCGGTGAGCAGTACGCGCATGAATATCCCTTTCTCGGCGGTGTGTGCGGGGTCAGAAACCGCTCGGCTCGGAACCGACCATCGGCGCTGCGGACAGCGTCAGCTTCTGGACGTGGAAGCCCTCGGCGTAGCGGGCGTGGCACTGCACCCCGCGCACGCGGGCCAGGCCGCGGAAGGTCTCGTCGTCGAACCAGGTCCGGTCGCGCTGGCTGCCGTAGTGCTCGTTGAGCTTGGCGATCTTCTCCGTGAGCACCGGCTCGGACAGCGGCAGGAAGACCGTCGGCTGGGCGAGGTCGCCCTCCCACTTGAGGATCTCGTAGCCGAGCGTCAGGTGGTCGCGGAACGCGGTCGGGATCATCTGCGACAGCGTCCGGTGGTCCTGGTGGGCGTCGTGCGGCGACGGGCCGATCACCAGGTCCGGCTCGCTGCGGCTGCGCAGGTCCTCCAGCGCCATCTTCGCCCGCTCCCAGTGCTGCGGGACGCGGCCGTCGGGCAGGTCCATGACGACGACGTCGAGGTGCGCGCCGGGGGTGAACGCGGCCAGTGCGGCCCGCTCCTCCTCCTCGCGCAGCGACCCCGCCCCGGTCAGGACCAGCGCGGTGACCTGCACCCCCGGATAGGCGCGGCACAGCTCCAGGAGCATCCCGCCGGCCCCGATCGGGATGTCGTCACAGTGGGCGCCGAGCAGCAGGATGCGGTCCAGCCGCTCGGGCAACAGGTTCAGCACGGTCTCTCGTTCCCCCCGGAATCGCGGCCTAGTCGCGCTGGTGGCTGCTGCGGTGCATCTCGGCGATCGCGGCCTGCAGCGGGTCCTGGTCGGTCTCGTGGGACTCCCAGAGCATCCACGGTCGCGCGCCGCTCTGGTAGGCCGCCTCCAGCGCGTTGCGCTCCTTGACGGTGTCCGCAGGCTGCCAGAAACCGCGGTGCCGGTAGGCGGACATGCGGCCCTTGCGCGCCAGCGGGGCGGCGGCGTCGGCGATCAGGTCGCAGTCCTTCTCGAGGAAGTCGAAGATCTCCGGCCGGAACATGAGGTAGCCGCCGTTCTCCCAGATCGGCATCTCCTGCAGCGTGGTGATCGACTCGAGCCTGCCGTTGTCGTCGACGTCGACGCAGTGGAACGCCGACTGCGGCGGCACCGCCATCAGCTGCCCGACGGCGTCGGTGCCGGCGAACTGCTCGACCATCCTGTCCAGCGGGGCGTCGGTGAGGACGTCGGCGTAGTTCGCGTGGAACATCTCCTCGTCCTTGACCAGCGCCTTCACCCGGCGCAGACGCTCACCGATCGGCGAGTCCAGACCGGTGTGGACGAACGTGATGTTCCAGTCCTTGATGTCGCTGCCCATGAGCTCGACCTCGCCCTGGTGCAGCACGAAGTCGTTGGACTCGGTCTCGTCGTAGTCGAGGAAGTAGTTCTTGATGTGGTGCGCGCCGTAGCCCAGGCACAGGACGAAGTCCTTGTGGCCGAAGTGGGCGTAGTAGCGCATCACGTGCCAGATCAGCGGGCGCGGCCCCACCGGGTGCATCGGCTTCGGGAGGTCGGACGCGCCATCGCGCATCCGCATGCCGTAACCACCGCAGAACAGGACGACCTTCACGTCAGACCACCTCGAGCGACGGGATCGGGAAGACCAGCGTGCCGCCCCACTCGCGGACGTAGGACAGCTGCTCGGTCAGCTCGGTGCGCAGGTTCCAGGGCAGGATCAACACGTGGTCGGGGCGGTCCTGCGCGATCCGCTCCGGAGCGAAGATCGGGATTCGGGTGCCCGGCGTTAGCCGCCCGTGCTTGTACGGGTTCCGGTCCACCGTGTACTCGAGCAGGTCGGGCCGGATGCCGCAGTAGTTGAGCAGCGTGTTCCCCTTGCCCGGGGCGCCGTAGCCGACCACGCGCTTCCCCTGCCGGCGGGCGTCGATGAGGAACGACACCAGGTCGTCGCGGATGGTGGAGACGGCCTCGGCGAACCCGTCGTGCCCCTCCGGCGTGTGCAGCCCGGCGGCCGCCTCGGCGGCCAGGACCTCGCGGACCTTCGCGCTCGGCTCACCGGCGACATCGGCCGGGCGCGCCCACATGCGGATCGAGCCGCCGTGGGTGTCGAGCAGCTCGACGTCGACCAGGGTCAGCCCGCCCGCGGCGAGCGCCCGCTGCCCGGTGAGCAGCGTGTAGTACTGGAAGTGCTCGTGGTAGATCGTGTCGAACTGCTTGCGCTCGACGAGCGTGAGCAGGTGCTGGACCTCGATGGAGACCCAGCCGTCGTCGGCGACCATGGCGCGCAGTCCCTGCGCGAAGCCGACGACGTCGGGGATGTGGGCGAACACGTTGTTGCCGCAGACCAGGTCCGCCGGGCCGTGCTCGGCACGGACCCGGGCGCCGGTCTCCGGGGTGAGGAACGCGGTGAGCGTCGGGACACCCTTCTCCCGGGCGGCCTCACCGACGTTCACGCTCGGCTCGACGCCCAGACAGCGGATCCCCTTCGCGACGACGTGCTGGAGCAGGTAGCCGTCGTTCGAGGCGACCTCGACGACGAACGAGCCCGTGTCCAGCCCGGCGCGCTCCTGCGCCGAGTCGACGAAACGGCGCGCGTGGTCCACCCAGGACGAGCTGAACGAGGAGAAGTAGGCGTACTCCTCGAACGTCTCCTCCGGGCTGATCTCCGGCGGCAGCTGGGCGAGCAGACACGAGTTGCACACCCGCACGTGCAGCGGGAAGGTCTGCTCGGGCTGCTGTGCCGTCTGCTCGGTGAGGAACAGTTCGCAGGGCGGTGTGGCGCCCAGGTCGCAGAAGCTGCGCAGGTCGGTCGTGCCACAGAGACGGCACGTCAACGCGGTTCCGGACCCGATCGACGACGTCGTCCCGGAAGCATCCGTGTTCAGCACGCACGGAAGTGTGTCAACCCGACGGGTGTCCGCCGCGCCCGGGGTGCGGGTCACCCTTTCGTGGGTGTTTGTCCGTGTTCCCGCTCATCTCCGGCCGGCGCGGAGGGCGGGTGCGCTGCAGGGACGGCGTCGCCGACGTGTCACGATGACGAGGCCCCACGATCCGCCGTGGTGTAACGGCAGCACCTCGGATTTTGGTTCCGATGGTCCAGGTTCGAATCCTGGCGGCGGAGCAAGCCGCCGATGTGCGACACGGCCCCAGGGCCAGGACAGCGCGGTCGACGGCGAGACGGCGGCGACGTTCGCGGCCCCGACGACGGAGGCCACCTGCCTGCGCCCGAACTGCGGGATCAGCTCGGGGACCGGCCCGGCCTCGAACCCGCGGCGCTCGGCCGCGGTGGCGTGGTACATCAGGACCACCTCCGAGCCGATCCGGCCCGCCTCCTCGAAGCTCGTGTCCAGCTCGTTCGTGGTCGCGCCGTCGGTCGACGACGAACCCGAGCTGGGCGAGCAGCTGCGCGCGGCTCGGACGCGGTGTCACCACGGGGTCGCTACGCTCCGGCGGTGTGACCCACGCGACCGAACGCGCAGTCCCACCACCGGAGCCCCAGGACGTCACCGCCCCGCTCACCGCCGCGGCTGCCTTCCTCGTCCTGCGGGTGGTCGACGGGCCGGACTCCGACGCCAGGGTCCGGTCGACGCTCGCCGCGACCTCCGACCTCGTCAAGAACGTCCGCATCGGCGCCGACGGCGCGGCGTTCCACTGCACCGTCGGGATCGGGCACCGGGTGTGGGAACGGGTCGTCGGCGGGCCGCCGCCGCGCGAGCTCGCACCGTTCCGCGAGATCACCGGCGCGAGCCACACCGCCGTCGCCACCGAGGGGGACCTGCTCTACCACCTGCGGGCGGACAGCACGGACCTGATCGTCCGCTTCGAGATGATGCTGCTGGACTCCTTCGGCGACACCGTCACCACCGTGGACGAGACCACCGGCTTCCGCTACCGGCACGGCCGGGACCTGCTCGACTTCGCCGACGGGACGGCCAACCCGGACGGGGCGGGCCTCCCGGCCGCGACCCTGGTCGGCGACGAGGACCCGGCATACGCCGGCGGCAGCTACGTCGTCGTGCAGAGGTACCTGCACGACATGGCCGCCTGGCGCGGGCAGGACGTGGCCACCCAGGAGGGGATCGTCGGGCGGACCAAGTTCGACGGGGTGGAGCTGCCGGACGCCGAGGAGGGCCAGAAGTCGCACAAGACGCTGTGCACGATCACCGACGACGACGGCGTCGAGCACGACATCCTGCGGGACAACATGCCGTTCGCGTCGCCGGGGCGCGGTGAGTACGGCACCTACTTCATCGGCTACTCCCGGCGCCTGTGGGTCGTGGAGACGATGCTGCGCCGGATGTTCGTCGGCGACCCGCCGCCGCTGCACGACCGCATCCTCGACTACTCGACCCCGACGACCGGGTGCACGTTCTTCGTCCCCGCCCGGCCCGTCCTCGACGGCCTGGACGACTGACCCGGACACGACGACGCCCCCGTCCGGATCCGGACGGGGGCGTCGCAGGTGTCGTTCTCAGCTCTCCAGCGCGGCGTCCAGCGTGATCTCGACGCCGGTCAGCGCCTTCGACACGGGGCAGCCGGCCTTGGCGGCCTCCGCGGCCTTGGCGAAGCCGTCGGCGTCGAGTCCGGTGACCTCACCGCGCACCTTCAGCGTGATGCCGGTCAGCTTGAAGCCGCCGTTGTCCTTGTCCGGGCCGAGCGAGACGTCGGCCGAGACGTCGAGGGACTCGGGGGTCCCGCCCGCCTCGGCGATGTTCGCCGAGAGCTGCATCGCGTAGCAGGCGGAGTGCGCCGCGGCGATGAGCTCCTCGGGGCTGGTGGTACCACCGGCGTCGTCCGCGGCGCGCTTGGGGAAGCTGACCTCGTAGGTACCGACCTTGGAGCTGGACAGCTCGACCTGGCCGGAGCCCTGCTCCAGGGAGCCGTTCCATGCGGTGCGGGCGCTGCGCGTGGGCATCGTTACCTCCGTGTCGTGGGGACCGATTTTGCACAACCGATCACTCGGCAGTCTTCTCCGCCCCAGCCGTTCCCGCCACCCCGGACCGCGAAACGCCTCCGGTCACTGCGGGATGTTGGTGACCTCGACCCGGTCGCCGACCTGCAGCGAGTTGAACCAGCGCTCGGCGTTCGCGCGGGACAGCCGGACACAGCCCGCGGACTCGGTCTCGGTGTTGCCCTCGTGGAAGGCGATGCCGCCGGGGGCGAAGAAGACCGCGAACGGCATCGGCGCGTTGTTGAACTCCGCGCTGCGGTGGTCCTTGTTCTTCCACTGGACCTGGAAGACGCCGGCCGGGGTGCGCTGGCCCTTCTTCCCGAACGACGCCGGGACCGGCCCGGCCTCGATCTTCCCGTCGCGGATCAGCCACGCCGTGCTGTTCGCGAGGTCGACGCAGGCGCGCGCGGCCGCCGAGCAGGGCGTCCCCTCGGCGCGGCCCGGACCACCCCGGTCGGACGCCGTCGGCGCCGCGGACGCGGTCCCGATCATCCCGGCGGTCAGCCCGGCCAGCACCAGGGCCGCCACCGTGGCCAGGACCGTCATCACCCGGGGCCGCCGGCGGCGTCCCTCGACCTCGCGCGTCATCGCACTCCGCTCATCATCGCGGACGGTGACCGGTCGGTCACCGCCGTCTGAACGGTGGAACGAGACCGGTACCCGACCGGTTACCACCCGAAGGGTTGATCTTGTGTTTACGGCGGCATCCCCGCGGGCGTGACGGGCCCGCCGGGTCACCCGGGGCCGTCCCCGTACGATGCCGTACCGGCACGGCGCGCCCCGCGTCCTCCGCCCGGCACGGGCGGCGAGTCCGGCAGGAGGAACCGAACATGCCCGAACCCGACCGGGCCGGCACCGGTGACCGACCGGCACCCGGAACGGCGACGGTCGCAGCCGGCATCGTCCTCGCGGCGGGCGCGGGCTCGCGGATGCGGTCGTCGACACCGAAGGTGCTCCACGAGCTGGGCGGGCGCAGCATGCTCGGCCACGCGGTGCACGCACTGGCCGGTACCGCGCCCGAGCACCTCGTGGTCGTCGTCGGACACGAGCGCGAGCGGGTGGAGCAGGCCGTCGACGGCATCTCCGCCGCCCTCGGGCGCACCGCCACCACCGCCGTCCAGGAGCAGCGCCTCGGCACCGGCGACGCGGTCCGCAGCGGCCTCACCCCGCTCCCCGCGGACCTGACCGGCACCGTCCTGGTCACCTACGGCGACGTCCCGCTGCTCGACACCGCGACCCTGTCCGCGCTGGTCACCGAGCACGCCGGCCGCCGCGCCGCGGTCACCCTGCTGACCTGCGAGGTCGCCGACCCCACCGGCTACGGCCGGATCGTGCGCACCGCCGACGGAGCCGTCACCGGGATCGTCGAGCAGACCGACGCGACACCGGAGCAGCGGGCCATCGCGGAGGTCAACTCGGGCGTCTACGCCTTCGACGCCGCGTTCCTGCGCGCGGGCATCGCGGGCCTGGCCGCGCACAACGCGCAGCAGGAGCTCTATCTCACCGACCTGGTCGCCGCCGCCGTCGCCGCGGACCGGACGGTGCACGCCGTCCGCTGCGACGACGAGTGGCGCGTGCGCGGCGTGAACGACCGCGTCCAGCTCGCCGAGCTCGGCGCGGAACTGAACCGCCGCGTGCTGCGGGAGTGGATGCTGGCCGGGGTCACCGTGGTCGACCCCGCCACCACCCGTGTCGACGTCGACGTGCGGCTCGCGCGCGACGTCGTCCTGCACCCGGGCACCCAGCTGCACGGCGCGTGCGAGGTCGACGAGGCCGCGGTCATCGGGCCCGACACCACGCTGACCGACACCGTCGTCGGGGCCGGCGCGAGCGTCGTCCGCACCCACGGGTCGGGGTCCCGGATCGGGCCCGGCGCCTCGGTCGGGCCGTTCGCCTACCTGCGCCCGGGCGCCGTACTCGGCGAGCGCGGCAAGATCGGCACGTTCGTCGAGGTCAAGAACTCCGACATCGGCGCGGGCACCAAGGTCCCGCACCTGACCTACGTCGGGGACGCGACGATCGGCGAGATGAGCAACATCGGCGCCTCGTCGGTGTTCGTCAACTACGACGGCGTCCGCAAGCAGCGGACCGTCATCGGATCCCACGTGAAGACCGGGTCGGACACCATGTTCATCGCCCCGGTCACGGTCGGGGACGGCGCCTACACCGGCGCCGGGACCGTGCTCCGCGACGACGTCCCGCCGGGGGCGCTCGCGGTGTCGGGTGGAGCACAGCGCACCATCGAGGGGTGGGTGCCGCGCAAGCGGCCCGGAACCCCCGCCGCCGAGGCGGCACAGCGGGCGGGCAGCGACCCGTCCACGAACGGCACGACCAGCAACGACGGCGCAGGTCACACCACCTCCGCCGGTACGACAGACCCGAGAGACCTCAGCCGAGGAGGCACCGCACGGTGAGCGCGATCGCAGGCACTCCCAAGAAGAACATGATGCTGTTCTCGGGGAGGGCGCACCCGGAGCTCGCCGAGCACGTGGCGAAGGAGCTCGACGTCACGGTCACCCCGCAGTCGGCCTACTCCTTCGCGAACGGCGAGATCTTCTGCCGCTTCGAGGAGTCGGTCCGCGGGTCCGACGCGTTCGTGATCCAGGCGCACTCCGCCCCGATCAACGACGCCATCATGGAACAGCTGATCATGGTCGACGCGCTCAAGCGCGGGTCGGCCAAGCGGATCACCGCGGTCATGCCGTTCTGGGGCTACGCCCGCCAGGACAAGAAACACCGCGGCCGCGAGCCCATCTCGGCCCGCCTCGTCGCGGACATGTTCAAGACCGCGGGCGCCGACCGGATCCTGACCCTGGACCTGCACACCTCGCAGATCCAGGGCTTCTTCGACGGCCCCGTCGACCACCTGTTCGCGCTGCCGGTGCTCGCCCAGCACATCAAGAGCACCCGGCCGACCGACAACTTCGCGGTCGTCTCCCCCGACTCCGGCCGGGTACGCCTGGCCGAGCGCTGGGCCGAGACCCTCGGCGGGACCCCGCTGGCGTTCATCCACAAGACCCGGGACCCGCTCAAGCCGAACGAGGCCGTCGCGAACCGGGTGGTCGGTGAGATCGAGGGCCGCTGCTGCGTGGTCATCGACGACATGATCGACACCGGTGGCACCGTCGCGAAGGCGGTCGAGGTGCTGCTCAAGGAGGGCGCCTCGGACGTGATCGTGGCCGCCACCCACGGCGTGCTGTCCGGTCCGGCCACCGAGCGCCTGGCGAACTGCGGCGCGTCGGAGGTCATCTTCACCGACTCGCTGCCGATCCCGGCCGAGAAGCGGTTCGACAGCATGACCGTGCTGCCGATCGCCCCGCTGCTGGCCGAGGCGATCCACCAGGTGTTCGAGGACGGCTCGGTCACGAGCCTGTTCGACGGCAACGCCTGAGCACTGCGCACGTCCGCCGACGGCGCCCCACCCGCGGGTGGGGCGCCGTCGGTCGTTCCGCCTCAGCCCTCGGTGGCCAGCCCTGCCAGACCCGGCACCCCGGCCCGGCCGGTGGCGTCCTGCAGCCGCCGCAGCACGTCGTCGAACAGGGCCGCGTCGGAACCCAGCAGGTGCCGGTAGCGGTCCAGCACCCCGGCCGCCGCGGCGTCCCACTCCGCGAGTGCCGCGCGGCCCCGCTCGGTGGCGACGACGAGCACCCGGCGCCGGTCGACGACGTCGGGCCTGCGGTGCACGAGGTTCGCCGCGGTCATCCGGTCCACGAGCTTGGTCGCCCGCGGCGCCAGCAGCAGCGCGTGCTCGGCGACCACGCTCATCGTGCAGCCGCCGCGCGAGGCGAGCAGGCCGAGCACCCGCCACTGGTCGACGTCGGACCCGCAGCCGCGCAGGGCCTCGTCGAGCTCCTGGTCCAGGGTCCGGCCCACCGCGCAGAGCAGGCGCAGCGACTCGTCCCCGGACGGCCGCACGTGTTCCGCCGGCTCCGACATGAGCGCATCGTAACCGGACGTTTTCCGACGAGGCGCTAGGTGGGCGACGCCACGATGGATAGCGTCACCTGCATGACTCCGTTCCCGGACCCCGGGCGCGCGACGGCCGTGCCGGCGCGCGGGAGCGAGGTGCTCAACGTGGCGCTGGTCGTCCCGCTGCAGGGTCCGGCGGGCATCTTCGGCCCGTCCTGCGAGACCTGCGCGACGCTGGCCGCCGAGGAGGTCAACGCCGCGGGCGGGGTGCTCGGCCGGGAGCTGAACCTGGTGCCGGTCGACGGCGGCGCGCCACCCGCCGTCGTCGCCGCGGAGCTCGACGCGCTGGTCAGTGCCGGCGCCGTGGACGCGGTCACCGGCTGGCACATCTCGGCGGTCCGCGAGGCCGTCGCGCCCCGGATCCGCGGGCGGGTGCCCTACGCCTACACCGCCCTGTACGAGGGCGGCGAGCAGCGACCGGGGCTGTTCCTGACCGGGGAGACCCCGGACCTGCAGCTGGGCCCGTCGCTGAGCTGGTTCGCCGAGGCCGCCGGGGTGCGCCGCTGGACGATCGTCGGCGACGACTACGTGTGGCCGCGCCGGTCCGCGCAGGTCGCGACCGAGCACCTGCGCCGGATCGGCGGGACGGTCTGCGACGAGATGTACGTCCCGCTGGGCACCGAGGACTTCTCGCGCGTGCTGCTCCGGGTCGAGGCGAGCGGCTGCGACGCCGTCCTGATGCTGCTGATCGGCAACGACGCCGTCGAGTTCAACCGGGCGTTCTGCGCCGTCGGGCTGGACCGGGAGATCCTGCGGTTCAGCTCGCTGATCGAGGAGAACGTGCTGCTCGCCTCGGGCCCGGAGAACACCCGCGGCCTGCTCACCTCGGCCGGCTACTTCGAGGACCTGGCGACGGCGTCCGGGCTGGACTTCGCGGCCGCGCACGCCCACCGCTTCGGCCCGGACGCGCCGGTGCTCAACAGCCTCGGCGAGTCCTGCTACGAGGGCGTCCGGCTGCTGACCGAGCTCATGCGCCGGGCCGGGTCGCCGGAGGTCCCGGCGATGACCGCGGTCGCCGAGGGGCTGGCCTACGAGAGCCCGCGCGGAACCGTCGAGGTGCACGGGCGGCACCTGCGCCAGCAGGTGTTCCTCGCCGTCGCCGACGGGGTCGCCTGGAACGTCGTCCAGCAACTCTGACGGGTCCGTTGACACCCCGGCCCGTCGGTCGTACTTTCCCAGGAAAATATTTCCTCAGATGCATGTCGGGTCGCCCGGCGTGCCGGGAGGTACGACCGTGGCGCTCTACGTCTACCGGTGCGGGGCCGACGGCCCCGTCGAGGAACGGCACCCGATCGGCAGCGCCCCCGCGACGGCGCGCTGCCCCACCTGTGGGGAGCAGTCCCCGCGCGTCATCACCGCACCGATGCTCGGCCTCGCCGACCGCGGCCGGGTGGCCCTGATCGACCGCACCACGGCCACCGCCCACGAACCGCAGGTCGTCTCCGCCCCACCCCCGCGCCCGCTACGCCCCGGCGGGCCGCCGCTGCACCCCGCCACCCGCGGTCTGCCGCGGCCCTGACCGCGTCGACCTGCGCCGCGCCGACCGCCTCACCCCTCCGCCCCGCCCGCGTCCGCACCGACCCCGGGAGTGTCCGATGCCCAGGAACGTCTTCCCCCTCGACAGCACCAGGACCTTCACCGACCAGCAGCTGACCGGCCACAACCGGTGGCACCCCGACATCCCGGCGCAGGTCCACGTCAAGCCCGGGGACACGTTCCGGGTCGACTGCCGCGAGTGGTTCGACGGCGCCATCCACAACGACGACTCCGCCGACGACATCCTGAACGCGCCGCTGGCCGGGGTGCACGTGCTGTCCGGGCCGATCGCCGTCGACGGGGCGCAGCCGGGTGACCTGCTGATCGTCGACATCCTCGACGTCGGGCCGATCCCGCAGGAGGACTCCGGGCCGCTGGCCGGGCAGGGCTGGGGCTACACCGGCGTGTTCGCCACCCGCAACGGCGGCGGCTTCCTCACCGAGCAGTTCCCCGACGCCTACAAGGTCATCTGGGACTTCCAGGGCGGGACGGCCACCTCCCGGCACGTCCCGGGGGTGTCGTTCACCGGGATCGTCCACCCCGGGCTGATGGGGACGGCGCCGTCGCCCGAGCTGCTCGGCCGCTGGAACGCCCGCGAGCAGGCGCTGATCGACACCGACCCGGAGCGGGTGCCGCCGCTGGCCCTGCCACCGAATCCGGACTCGGCCATCCTCGGCGCGCTGACCGGCGCCGACTTCGACCGGGCCGCCGCGGAGGCCGCGCGCACCGCGCCACCCCGGGAGAACGGCGGCAACCAGGACATCAAGAACCTCACCAAGGGCAGCCGGGTGTTCTACCCGGTGTTCGTCGACGGGGCGAACCTGTCGATGGGCGACCTGCACTTCTCCCAGGGCGACGGCGAGATCACCTTCTGCGGTGCGATCGAGATGGGCGGGTTCATCGACCTGCACGTCGACGTCATCAAGGGCGGCATGGCGACCTACGGCGTGTCCGAGAACGCGATCTTCGTGCCGGGCAACACCGACCCGCAGTACAGCGAGTGGATCGCGTTCTCCGGCACCTCGGTCACCCTCGACGGCGAGCAGCGCTACCTCGACTCGCACCTGTCTTACCAGCGGGCCTGCCTGCACGCGATCGACTACCTGACGAACTTCGGCTACTCCCCGATCCAGGCCTACATGATCCTCGGGGCGGCGCCGATCGAGGGCAGGCTGTCCGGGGTCGTGGACATCCCGAACTCGTGCTCGACGGTCTACCTGCCGACCGGGATCTTCGACTTCGACGTCAAGCCCGGCAAGAACGGCCCCCACCGCATCGACCCGGGCCCCGGCGTGCCCCACTCTGTGGCCTGAGCAGCCGGTTCCGTGGTCGTCCCGGGGGGCTGGCCCCAGGACGACCACGGGCCTGGCGTAGGCTTCTCGGCATCTCCGCGGCGAGGGCGGGTGCACTCTTGACCCGCCGTGATCGACGTGGGCCGATCCCGGTCGGCTCCTCGCCGCGCGCGCCTTCCACCGCAGACAGTTCGAGGAGCAGTTCCCGTGGCCCAGACCCGCATCCCCGCCGAGACCCGGACCGAGTTCGGTAAGGGCGCCGCCCGTCGCACCCGTCGCGCCGGCAAGATCCCCGCCGTCCTCTACGGCCACGGGACCGACCCCGTCCACCTGTCGCTGCCGTCGCTGCAGTTCGCCGCGGTCGTCCGCGAGCAGGGCCGCAACGCCGTGCTGGAGCTCGACGTCGACGGCAGCAGCCCGCAGCTCGCGCTGACCAAGACCGTGGTCGTGCACCCGCTGCGCCCCTACATCGAGCACGTCGACCTGCTCGTCATCAAGCGTGGTGAGAAGGTCGAGGTCGAGCTCGACGTCGTCGTCACCGGCGAGGCCGCCCCCGGCTCGCTGGTCACCCAGGACCTCAACACCGTCCTGGTCGAGGCCGACGTGCTGAACATCCCGGAGAACATCGAGATCTCCGTGGAGGACGCCGAGATCGGCACCCAGTACTTCGCCAAGGACCTGAAGCTTCCCGGTGGCGTCGAGCTGCGCACCGACGAGGAGTACCTCGTCGTGCAGGTCGTCCCGGCCCCGACCGAGGAGGACCTCGAGGCCGAGGTCGACGCCGAGGGCGCCGGTGTGGTCGAGGAGCCGTCCGACGAGGAGCAGGCCGCCGAGGCCGAGACCGAGGGCGACTCCGCCGAGGGTTCCGCGGACTCCGAGGGCGACTCCGAGTCCTCCGACAAGTGAGCCCCGTGCCGGGGCCGGCTCTCGTCGTCGGACTCGGGAACCCGGGTCCGGACTACGAGGGCACCCGGCACAACGTCGGTACCCGCGTCGCCGCACTGCTGGCGACGCGGGCCGGCGCCGGCCGGTTCTCCGCGCACAAGCGGTCGAACTCCGACATCGCGCAGGGCCGGCTCGCCGGTCGCCCGGTGACCCTGGCCGTCCCCCGGACGTACATGAACCTCTCGGGTGGCCCGGTCGCCGGGCTCGTGCAGTACTTCTCGATCCCGCCGACCGAGGTGATCGTCGTCCACGACGAGCTGGACCTCGACTTCGGCGTGGTCCGCCTCAAGCGCGGTGGTGGCGAGGGCGGGCACAACGGCCTGCGCTCGATCAGCAAGGCGCTCGGCACGAAGGACTACCTGCGCGTGCGGTTCGGCATCGGCCGGCCGCCGGGTCGCCAGGATCCGGCGGACTACGTGCTCAAGCGGTTCTCCGGCGTGGAGAACAAGGAGCTCGACCTCGGTCTGGACCTCGCCGCGGACGCCGCCGAGGCCCTGCTGTCCGAGGGCCTGGAGCCGGCGCAGAACCGGTTCCACCCGCTGTCGGGCTGAGCCCCGCCCTCCACGGGAGCCCCGGTCCCTCGCAGGGACCGGGGCTCCCGTGCGTCCGGGTCAGCGGCGGGCGGTGAGCAGGTCCGCCGTCGCGGCGCGGCGCAGCTTCCCCGACGGCGTCTTCGGCAGGCTCCCCGGCGCCAGCACGGCGACCTCGGCCGGCCGCACCCCCACCGCGGAGACGACGCGGCGGATCACGTCGTCGCGGATGGCACGCACCGCCTCGGGGCCGTCGGCCCCCTTCGCCTCGACGGCGACGGCGAACGACTCCCGGTGCCGCCCGTCACCTGCCGGGATCCGGACCGCGACGACGTTGCCCGCGCGCACGCCCTCGACCGCACCGGCGGCCCGCTCGATGTCGGTCGGGTAGATGTTGCGCCCACCCATGATGATCACGTCCTTGGTGCGGCCGCACACGACGACGGCGCCGTCGGGGGTCAGGTAGCCCTCGTCGCCGGTGTCGAACCAGCCGTCGCGGTCCTGGGTGGACACCGGGCCGTCGACGGTGAGGTAGCCGGGCGTCACGGCGTCGCCGCGCAGGTGCAGCACCCCGACCTCCCGGGGGCCCAGCACGTGACCGCCGCTGCCGACGACCTTCACCTCGATCCCGGGCAGCGGCGGTCCGAGCTCGGGGAACTCCCGCGCCGGACCGGTGCCCGCGGGCTCGGCGCGCCGGTGCGTCTCCAGGGACTCGGCGTCGACCCGGTCCACCGTCAGCCCGGTGTGGACGGGCGCGAAGGACACCCCGAGCGCGGTCTCCGCCATCCCGTAGGCACACAGCACCGACTCCGGTCGCAGCCCGAAGCGGGCACCGGCGTCGGTGAACGCCGCGACGGCCGCCGGGTCCACCGGCTCGGCGCCGTTGAGCGCCAGCCGCAGCGAGGAGAGGTCGAGCGCGCCGTCGTCGACCCGGGCGAGCTGGCGGGCCAGCACGGCGTAGGCGAAGTTCGGGGCCGCGGTGACGGTGCCGCCGTAGGACGAGATCAGCTCGGCCCACAGCCGCGGGCGGCCCAGGAAGTCCGCGGGGGTGACGGTGACCAGGTCCAGCCCGACCGTCATGGGGACGGTCAGGAACCCGACCATCCCCATGTCGTGGAACAGCGGCAGCCACGACACCATCCGGTCGGTCGCGACGTCCAGAGCGGACGCGGTCACCATGGCGCCGATGTTGGCGTGCAGGTTCGCGTGGGTGATCCGCACGGCCTTCGGGGCGGCGGTCGAACCGCTCGTGAGCTGCAGCAGCGCGGTGTCGTCCTCGTCGGCGACGGCGGCGTCCGCGACGAACGCGGCGGGGTCGCCGGTCAGCGAGTCGAGCATCCGGAACGGGACGCCCCGCTCGGTCAGCACCGGAGCGAGCGCGTCGAAGGGCGGGCCGAGCAGCACCATCGCGGCGTCGACCATGCCCAGGGTGGTCACGGTGTCGGCGGCCCACTCGGCGAGGTCGGTGCGCGGGGTCGGCTGGTGCAGCATCGTCACGCTGCCGCCGCACAGCCACACCGCCTGCGCGGCGGGGGCGATCGCCGCGGGCTCGCCGGCCAGCACCCCGACGGCGCCGCCGAAGGGCAGGGCAGGGCCGCCGTCCTCGCCGGGGCGTCGCAGGGCGTCCGCGATCCCGCGGGCCGTCTCGTGCACCTCCGCCCAGGAACGCCGCACGGGCTCGCGCGGCTCCCCCGTCGTCATCCCACGGGCGAGCCCGCCGGGAACGGTCGCGGACTCCAGCAACGTCGCCAGGAATCGGGACATGGGCCCGAATGTAGCGACGAACCGCCCGTGCGGGGCGGCACGATCGACGACCGGCCGTACGCGACGCGCCGCGGCGTAGCATCCGGGCGCATGGCCGAGCCGCACACCGACCCCGCTCCCGCCGACCTCTCCGCCGCCGTCGACGCCGTCCTCCCGGGCGCGCGCACGGACCTCGAGGCGCTGGTCCGCATCCCGAGCATCTGGGCCGACCCGGCACACGCCGAGGACACCCGCCGCTCCGCGGACGCCGTCGCGACGCTGGCCCGCGACGCGGGCGCCGCCTCGGTCGAGATCCTCTCCGCCGACGGCGGGGCCCCGGCCGTCGTCGCGCACTGGCCCGCACCCGAGGGCATGCCGACGGTCATGCTCTACGCCCACCACGACGTCCAGCCCACCGGCGGCGACGACGAGTGGAGCAGCCCGCCGTTCGAGCCGACCGAGCGCGACGGGCGGCTCTACGGCCGTGGCGCCGCCGACGACAAGGCCGGCGTCATGACCCACCTCGCCGTGCTCCGCGCCTACGAGGGACGGCCGCCGGTCGGGGTCGTGCTGTTCATCGAGGGCGAGGAGGAGTCCGGTTCCCCCACGCTGACCGCGCTCCTGGCCGAGCACCGCGAGAAGCTCTCCGCCGACGTCATCGTGATCGCCGACGCCGCCAACCCGGCCGTCGACGTGCCGGCGCTGACCACCAGCCTGCGCGGCCTGGTCGACGTCGTCGTCGAGGTGTCGATGCTGGAGCGCCCGGTGCACTCCGGGGTCTACGGCGGCCCGGTCGGGGACGCGCTGACCGCGCTGTGCCGCACCCTGGCCACCCTGCACGACGACAAGGGCGAGGTCGCCGTCCCCGGCCTGGTGCGCGGCAGCTCCGACGCGCCCGACCCGGACGACGCCACCTACCGCTCCGACGCGGGCCTGCTCGACGGCGTCGAACTGCTCGGCACCGGCTCGATCCCGGACCGCGTCAACCACGCGCCCGCCGTCGCCGTGCTGGGGATCGACGCGCCCAAGGTCGCCGAGGCCTCGAACGTGCTGCTCCCCCGCGCCCGCGCGATGGTCAGCATGCGGCTGGCCCCCGGGCAGGACGCCCGCGAGGCCCAGCGCGCTCTGGCGGAGCACCTGGAGGGCAGCGTCCCGTGGGGAGCGCACGTGTCGGTGACGCCCGGCCACGGCGTCGCCGAGCCGTTCAGCCTGTCCTCGACCGGCGAGGTCTACGACCACGCCCGCGCCGCGTTCTCCGCCGCCTACGGCAACGACGCCGTCGAGACCGGCATCGGCGGCTCGATCCCGTTCATCGCGGAGTTCGCGCGGACCTTCCCGGGCGCGGCGGTGCTGGTCACCGGGGTCGGGGACCCGGCCAGCCGCTGGCACGGCATCGACGAGAGCCTGCACCTGGGCATGTTCGGGCGCGGGGTGCTGGCGGAGGCCCTGCTGCTGGACCGGCTGGCCGGGGGGGCGTGACCGTCCGGCCCGACGGGTACCCGGGGGTCATGAAGTTCGGTATCGCAACGTTCGTGACCGACGAGGGCATCCGTCCCGGGCCGCTGGGCCGGGCGCTGGAGGAACGCGGTTTCGACTCGGTGTTCCTCGCCGAGCACTCGCACATCCCCACCAGCAGGGAGTCGCCCTACCCCGGCGGGGGCGACCTGCCGCGGGTGTACTACCGCACCCTCGACCCGTTCGTCGCGCTCACCGCGATGGCGGGGACGACCACCGACCTGCTCCTGGGCACCGGGATCGCGCTCCTGCCGCAGCGCGACATCATCCACACCGCCAAGCAGACCGCCAGCCTCGACCTGGTGTCCGGCGGACGGCTGCTGTTCGGCGTCGGCGCGGGGTGGAACCGCGAGGAGATGCGCAACCACGGCGTCGACCCGAGGACCCGGGGACCACTGATGACCGAGCAGCTGCACGCGCTGCGGGCGCTGTGGACCGAGGACGAGGCCGAGTTCCACGGCGACCACCTCGACGTCGAGCGGTCCTTCTCCTGGCCCAAGCCGGTGCGCACCCCGCCGATCTACCTGGGCGGGGAGAGCGAGGCCGCGCTGAACCGGCTCGCCGAGGTCGGCGACGGCTGGCTCCCGCGCGGGCACACCTCCTTCGACGAGATCCGCCGCGTCCGTGACGACCTCGCCGAGCGGGGCAAGCCGGACGTGCCGACCACGGTGTTCGGCGGGGAGCCGGACCCGGATGTCGTCGCGGGGTACGCCGAGGCGGGCGTCGAGCGGGTCACCTTCCTGCTCCCGACACTGCCCGAGTCCGAGACCCTCGCGAAGCTCGACGAGCTGGCGAAGGTGGTCACGGCGTCCGGCTGAGTGCCCCCAGCACCAGCGCGGTGAGCGCCTCCGGGGCGTCGAGCTGGATCAGGTGCCCTGCCCCGGGCACCAGGTGCAGCTCGGCCCCCGGTACCGCTGCGGTCAACCGGTGCGCGCGGTCGACCGGTATCCAGGTGTCCTCGGTGCCCCACACCACCCGCACCGGCAGGTCCAGCTCGCCGTAGCGCGGCTCGACCTCGTCGGTGAAGCGCTGGTCGGCCTGCGCGATCTGGCGGTAGAACGCGGCCGCACCCCGCTCGCCCAACCACGGCCCGACCAGCGCGTCCTCGTCGGCGGGCCGCAGGGGCCGGTGCGCGGCACCCCGCACGTAGGCCCGGACGAGGGCCTCGTGCAGCGGCCCCGGCAGCGCCGCGAACACCTCGGCGTTCTCCCGCACCAGCCGGAAGAACGGCGAGCCCCACGGGGCGAGCGCGACGACGTCGACCAGCGTCAGCGACCGGTAGGCCGCGCCGTGCAGCAGGTGCGCACGCAGGGCGACGGCGCCGCCGTAGTCGTGGGCGACGACGTGCGGCGGCTCGGGCAGGTCCCACTGCTCGAGCAGCCCGGCCAACACCCGGCCCTGTACGCCGAGCGAGACGTCCGCGCTGTGCCCGGACGCCCCGTAGCCCGGCATGTCCCACAGCAGGACCCGGTGCGACCCGGCCACCGCCGCGGCGATCGGCGCCCACAGCCACGACGACCAGGGGGTGCCGTGGCAGAACACCACCGGCGGTCCCGAGCCCCGTGCGGTCCAGCGCACCCGGTGACCGTCCACGACGAACTCGTCATCCAGTTCCACGGTCCCACCGTGCCACGACACCCCGACATCGTTCCGGGGCACAATGACCATGATGTCGATCCGGCTGCTCGGCCCGCATCGCGGTGACAGCCGCGGGCGGCGGACTCACCGCCACGAGCCCGGTCCCGTCGCCACCCCCCGACTGTGGCGACGGAACCGGCCCGTCTCTCCCCCCGCGCCCCGGCGAGGCTCCCCAGCCCGCCGTGACGCGAGTACGACGGTATCCGCGCACCCGGGGGCCGCGGATCGGTCGAACTACTGATTTCTTACCCGGGGTCTCTCCTACCTGGGTAGGAGAGACCCCTCATCCCTCGGCGCGCTCGGCGGCCTCGAACCACTCCAGCTCGACGCTCTCGCGCTCGGCGACGACGGCCTTCAGCTCCCGGTCCAGCTCCATCAGCCGGCCGGGCTCGGTGGCGGCCTCGGCGAGCCGGGCGTGCAGCTTCTCCTCCTGCGCGGTGAGCTGCCCCATCCGTCGTTCCAGGCGCTGGGCGTCCTTGCGGGCGGCCCGCTGCTCCGCGGCGCTCGCCTTCGGCCCGGCCGCCTGTGCGACGGGCGCACCGGCCGGTACCGGCGCGGTCGGTGCGGCCCCGGCAGGGCCGTGGCCGGTGGCGGCACGGCGGGTCAGGTACTCGCCGATCCCGCCGGGCAGGTGGGTGAGGTGTCCGTCGCCGAACAGGGCGACGACCTGGTCGCAGACCCGCTCGGTGAGGTAACGGTCGTGGCTGACGACCACCAGGGTGCCCGGCCAGCCGTCGAGGAGGTCCTCCAGCCCGGCGAGGGTGTCGACGTCCAGGTCGTTGGTGGGCTCGTCGAGCAGCAGGACGTTGGGCTCGTCCATCAGCAGCCGGGTCAGCTGCAACCGCCGTCGCTCGCCACCGGACAGGCGTCCGACCGGGGTCCATTGGCGGGCCGCGGGGAACCCGAGCCGCTCCAGTACCTGCGACGCGGTCATCTCCTGCTTGCCGAACCGCACGTACTTGGCGACGGCCTCGGTGGCCTCCAGCACGCGCATCTCGGCGGGCAGGTCGACGAGCTCCTGCGACAGCTGCGCCATCTTCACGGTGCTGCCCTGGACACGCCGGCCCGAGTCGAGCGCGCGTTCCCCGGACAGGGCACGCAGCAGCGTCGTCTTGCCGGAGCCGTTGACCCCGACGATGCCCACCCGGTCGCCCGGGCCGAGCCGCCAGGTCACGTCGTCGAGCAGGATGCGCCCGGCGACGGAGACGGTCGCGTCCTCCAGCTCCAGCACGGTGCGCCCGAGCCGGTTGGTCGCGAACGCCATCAGCTCGACGGTGTCGCGCGGCGCGGGCACGTCGGCGATCAGGGCCTCCGCGGCCTCGATCCGGTAGCGGGGCTTCGAGGTCCGGGCGGGCGGGCCGCGGCGCAGCCAGGCCAGCTCCTTGCGGGCCAGGTTGCGGCGGCGCTGCTCGGCGGCGTCGGCCTGCCTGCCGCGCTCGGCGCGGGCGTAGACCCAGTCGGCGTAGCCACCGGTGTAGGACTCGACGCGCCCGTTCGCGACCTCCCAGGTCCGGGTGCAGACGGTGTCGAGGAACCAGCGGTCGTGGGTGACGACGACGAGTGCGATCCGCCGCGCCGTCAGGTGCGTCGCGAGCCAGCCGATGCCCTCGACGTCGAGGTGGTTGGTGGGCTCGTCGAGGACGACGAGGTCGAGCTCCCCGATCAGCGCCGCGGCGAGCGCGACCCGGCGCTTCTCGCCGCCGGACAGGCCGTCGGTGGGCCGCTCGATGTCGGAGATGGCGAGCCCGTCGAGGACGTCGCGAACCCGGGCGTCGGCGGCCCACTCGTGGTCGGCGCCGTACTCGGCGAGGACTATGTCGCGCACCGTCGACCCGGCCGGGAAGCGGTCGTGCTGCACCAGGTGCGCCATCCGCAGGCCCCCGAGGCGGCTGACCCGGCCGCCCTCGACTGGCCGATCGCCGGTGATCACGTCGAGCAGGGTCGACTTCCCGCCGCCGTTGAGGCCGACGACGCCGATCCGGTCGCCGCGCTCGACACCGAGCGAGACGCCGTCGAGCAGGACACGGCTGGCGTCACCGGGCACGTGCGCGGTGACGTTCTCCAGGTTGAGCAGGTTCTCGGGCAACTACGTCTCCACCGTCGGGAAGGTCAGGCACGGACCGGGGGCCACGAGCCGGAGCTCGAGGGACCGCCGCGGTCGGGGGGGTGGTCGCCGCCGGTCTCGGAGGTGTCGACGATGCGGGCGCCGCCGGCCGGGCCGTGGGCGACCCGCACCGTCCGGCACACCCCCATGCCGGCGAGCTCGGTCGCGACCTCGACGGCCGAGTCGGCGTCGGCGCACAGGAACGCGCAGGTCGGCCCGGACCCGGACACCAGCCCGGCGAGCGCGCCGGAGTTGACCCCGGCCCGCAGGGTGCGGCGCAGGTCCGGGGCCATCGAGACGGCGGCCACCTGCAGGTCGTTGCCCAGGTTGAGCGCGAGCCGCCGCGGGTCCCCGGAGGACAGTGCCTCCAGGACGGGCTCGACCGGCCGCTCGGCGATCGGGCCGTCGCCGCGCAGCCGGTCCAGCTCGGAGAACACCGCCGGTGTGGACAGCCCGCCGCGGGCAAGCGCGATCACCCAGTGCAGCCGGTGCCGGGCGAGCACGGGGATGATCTTCTCGCCGCGGCCGGTGCCGAGCGCGGTGCCGCCGTGCAGGCCGAACGTGACGTCCGATCCGAGCTCGGCGGCCAGCTCGGCCAGCTCGTCGCGGCCCAGCTCCAGCCGCCACAGCGACGACAGCGCGACGAGTGTGCCCGCCGCGTCCGCGGAGCCGCCCGCCATGCCGCCCGCGACCGGAATGCCCTTGCGCAGGGTCACCCGCACGTCCGGGGCGCGCCCGGCCTTCTCCGCGAGCAGCTCGACCGCTCGCCAGGCCAGGTTGGTGGCGTCCAGCGGCACCTCGGCGACGCCGTCGCCGTGCACCTCCAGCGCGGGCTCCTGCGCCTGCTCGACCGAGATCTCGTCGAACAGGCTGACGGCGTGGAACACCGTGACGAGGTCGTGGAAGCCGTCCGGCCGCACCCCGCCCACGGCGAGGTGCAGGTTGATCTTCGCGGGAACCCGGACGGTGACCGGTCGCGGCACGGCGGACAGCACCGCTCAACCCTACGGGCAGCACGGGACGGGCCGCCGCCGCCCGGCATCCGGGGTGGCCGGGCTCACCGGTCCGGCCGGGCCGGCCGCACTGCCCGGTCCGGCCGGCCGGGCCCCGGCGGACCGACCTCGGCCGATCCGACCCCGGTGGCGCGGCACCGGGTGACGCGGCAGGTCGATCAGCCCGGTCGCGGGCACCCGTCCCCTTCCGAGTTCGCTTACCCGGTAAGCGAACTCGGAGAACCGGCACCCGCGCGATCCGACGGGCAGGACAGCGCCGCCGGTGGGACGGCCAACGCCCGCCCCACCCGACACCGCCCCCCCCTACCCACCGCCGCCCGATCTCCCACCGTCGACACCGGGATCGTCCCCACCGATACCGTCTCTCCGGCGAATTCGCTTACCGGGTAAGCGAATTCGCACACCAGGCATCCGCGACCGCCCGGTGCGGACCGCCGCCTGACCGATCAGCCGGCCCACCGCCGACGCCCGCTCCCGGAGGAGGCGTCCGCTCCCGGAGGAGGAGCTACCGGGTGAGTGACTCCGCGGAGCCGGTGCGCTCCGCGGCCGCGCGGCGTTCGACCAGGTGGCGCGGCGTCGCGAAGCAGGCGACGGCCACGAACCCGATCACCAGCACGACCGCGGGCAGCAGCATCGACTGGGCCATCGCCGTCGCGAAGGGGTCGCGGAGCACCTCGGGCAGCGGGCCGCCGGTCGCGGCGACCTCCGGGGAGCCGCCGATCGCCGACGCGCCCGGGACGAGCGCGGCGATCCGCGACTCCATGAGCACCGCGATGCCCGCACTGCCGAGCACCGCGCCGACCTGACGGGTCGTGTTGTAGACACCCGACCCGGATCCGGCCTGGTCCATCGGCAGGTTACGGGTGGCGCTGGTGGAGATCGGCGCCCAGACGCAGGAGTTGGAGATGCCGAGCAGGGTGAGCGGCAGCAGCAGCTGCCAGACCGGGGTGTCCGGGCCCATCACCCACGCCAGCCAGGCCAGCGCGATGACGAACGTCGACATCCCGAAGCCGCCGATCAGCCGCGGGTGGACGCGGTCGGTCAGCCGACCGGTGTACGGCGCGAGCGCGCCGGAGAAGATCGCCAGTGGCGCGAGCAGCAGCGCGGCCTGGGTCGGGGTGAAGCCGCGCACGCTCTGCGCGTAGATCATCAGCGGGAAGCCCTGCGCGGTGATCGCGAAGCCGACGGTGCAGATCGCGATGTTGGCCAGCGAGAAGTTGCGGTCCCGGAACAGGCGCAGCGTGACCAGCGGCTCGCTGGTGGTGACCCGCTGCCACCACACGAACGCGACCAGCACGACGACGCCGCTGCCGATCAGCGCCCAGATCCCCGCACTCCAGCCGAACTTCTGGCCCTCCTGGATACCGAAGACCAGCAGGAACATGCCCGCGGCGGACAGCACCACACCGACGACGTCGAACCGGCGGCGCGAGGTCTCGAGCGAGGGCACCAGCCGCCAGGCGGCGACGAAGGCGATCACCCCGACCGGGACGTTCACGAAGAAGATCCACTCCCAGCCGAGGCCGCCGACGAGGAGCCCGCCGACGATCGGCCCGGTGAGCGTCGCGACGCCGGCGACGGCGCCCCACAGGCTCATCGCGCGACCGCGCTGGGCCGCCGGGAAGGTCCGGGTGATGACGGCCATGGTCTGCGGCGTCATCATCGCGGCGCCGAAACCCTGGGCGACCCGCGCGACGATCAGGGCGCCGACGGTCGTCGTGAGCCCGCACCACAGCGAGGCCAGGGTGAACACCGCGAGCCCGCACAGGTAGACGCGCTTGGGCCCGAACCGGTCCCCCAGCCGCCCGGTGACCAGCAGCGGGACGACGTAGGCGAGCAGATAGGCGCTGGTCACCCAGACCACGGAGTTGACGTCGGCGTCCAGCGCGGTCAGGAGCGCGGGCGTCGCGACGGTGACGATGGTGGCGTCGACCAGGATCATGAAGAACCCGATCACCAGCGCCCACAGCGCGGGCCACGGGTTCGTCCCGTCGGCGCTGACCACCTGTTCCCTCGACCGCGTCACCACGCCATCATGCGCTGCCCCCGGCACGGTCCGGTCAGGCGGGAGGGTGCCCAGCGGGGCGGTTCCGGGCGATCCGGGCGAAGTCGGACACCGCCAGGGTCTCGGCGCGGGCAGTGGGGTCGACCCCCGCGGCGCGCAGGGCCTGTTCGGCCGCCGCGGCCGAGCCGGCCCAGCCCGACAGCGCTCCCCGCAGCACCTTGCGGCGCTGGGCGAAGGCCGCGTCGACGACCGCGAAGGTCGCCGCCCGGTCGGCGTCGGCGGGCGG
>NZ_WWFY01000710.1:0-18055 GCF_009864975.1 Pseudonocardia sp. SID8383 | reverse complement strand
GAGGCGGAGGACGCGTTCGCCGAGCGCGAGCGCAAGGCCGCCGACCGGCTCGCCGAGATCCGCCGGTCGATCGAGCGCTGAGCGACCCGTCGCACCCCCGGCACGGTCCCCGCACCCCGTGCGGCGGGTGCGCCGCCCGCCGCCGGGGCGCGCCGGCACGCTCAGCTCCCGGAGCGCCGGAAGATCTTGTCCCCCAGCCACACCAGCGGGTCGTACTTGCGGTCCACCGCGCGCTCCTTGAGCGGGATGAGCGCGTTGTCGGTGATCTTGATGTGCTCGGGGCACACCTCGGTGCAGCACTTGGTGATGTTGCAGAACCCCAGCCCGTGCTCCTCCTGGGCCTCGACGGCGCGGTTGCCGTGCGCGTCGAGCGGGTGCATGTCC
Source organism: Pseudonocardia sp. SID8383 (assembly GCF_009864975.1). Lineage (NCBI taxonomy): Bacteria > Bacillati > Actinomycetota > Actinomycetes > Pseudonocardiales > Pseudonocardiaceae > Pseudonocardia > Pseudonocardia sp. SID8383. The sequence goes on along the minus strand of NZ_WWFY01000710.1, from coordinate 17,671 downwards.
AGCTCCGCCATCCGCATCAGGTAGCGCGGCCCGGCGAACGCCTCCTTGTTCTCCTCGTGGTCGCGGACCACGTGGCAGGTGTTCTGGCACAGGTAGCACTCGATGCACTTGCGGAACTCCTGGCTCCGCTCGACGTCGACCTGCGCCATCCGGTACTCGCCCGGAGCCACGCCCTCGGGCGGGGTGAAGCTGGGGATCTCGCGGGCCTTGGTGTAGTTGAACGACACGTCGGTCACGAGGTCGCGGATGACCGGGAAGCTGCGCAGCGGCGTGACGGTGACGATCTCCTCGTCGTCGAAGGTGTTCATCCGCGTCATGCACATCAGCCGCGGCCGGCCGTTGATCTCCGCCGAGCACGAGCCGCACTTGCCCGCCTTGCAGTTCCACCGCACGGCCAGGTCGCCGGCCTCGGTGGCCTGCAGCCGGTGGATGACGTCGAGGACGACCTCGCCCTCGTTCACCTCCACCGGGTAGTCGACCAGCTCGCCCTTGGTGTCGTCGCCGCGCCAGACGCGGAAGTGGTGCAGGTGACTGCTCACTGGTTCCCCTCCGCGGAGTCGGCACGGTGACCGCCCAGCTCGTCTCCGGTGTAGTACTTCTTCAGCTCGTCGGACTCGAACAGGTCGAACAGGTCCGACCGCATCGGGAGCTGCTCCTGACGGGTCAGCTCGACGTCGTCCTCGCCGATCGCCCGGCACACCAGCAGCAGGTGCCGCCAGTCCGAGTCCATGACCGGGAAGTCGTCGCGGGTGTGCCCGCCCCGGGACTCCTGGCGCTCCAGCGCCGCCTTCCCGGTGCAGAGCGCGACGAGCAGCATGTTGCGCAGGTCCAGGGCCAGGTGCCAGCCCGGGTTGAACCGGCGGTGCCCCTCCACCGAGACCGTCCGGGTGCGGGTGGCGATGTCCTCGAGCTTCTTCAGCGCGAGCTCCATCTCGTCGCCCTTGCGGATGATCCCGACGAGCTCGTGCATCGTCTTCTGCAACTCCTGCTGCACGACGAACGGGTTCTCCCCGCCCGCGGTCGCGCTGGAGAACGGCAGCATCGCCCGCTCCAACGCGGCGGCGACGTCGGACTCGGCCACGGCGGGCCGGCCGGTGTCGGCGTGCTGCGCGGCGTGCAGCCCGGCGCGACGCCCGAACACCAGCAGGTCCGACAGCGAGTTGCCGCCGAGCCGGTTGGAGCCGTGCATGCCGCCCGCGACCTCGCCCGCAGCGAACAGGCCGGGGACCTTCGACATCGCGGTGTCCGGCTCGACCTCCACCCCGCCCATCACGTAGTGACAGGTCGGGCCGACCTCCATCGGCTCCTTGGTGATGTCGACGTCGGCCAGCTCCTTGAACTGGTGGTGCATCGACGGCAGCCGCTTGAGGATCTCCTCGGGCTTCAGCCGGGTCGACACGTCGAGGAACACCCCGCCGTGCTCGGTCCCGCGCCCGGCCTTGACCTCGGAGTTGATCGCCCGGGCCACCTCGTCGCGGGGCAGCAGCTCCGGCGGGCGCCGGTTGTTGTCCGGGTCGGTGTACCAGCGGTCGCCCTCCTCCTCGGAGGTGGCGTACTGCTCCTTGAACACGTCCGGCACGTACTCGAACATGAACCGCTTGCCGTCGGTGTTGCGCAGCACGCCGCCGTCGCCGCGGACCGACTCGGTGACCAGCAGCCCGCGCACCGACGGCGGCCACACCATGCCCGTTGGGTGGAACTGCAGGAACTCCATGTTGATCAGCGTCGCGCCGGCGCGCAGGGCCAGCGCGTGGCCGTCGCCGGTGTACTCCCAGGAGTTCGACGTGACCGAGTAGCTCTTCCCGACCCCGCCGGTGGCGAGCACGATCGCGGGCGCGTCGAAGCGCACGAACCGGCCGTCGCCGCGGAAGTAGCCGAAGCAGCCCGAGATCGCGCCGTCGGTGGTGAACAGCTCGGTGATCGTGCACTCGTGGAAGACCCGGATGCGGGACTCGGCGTCACCGGTCTCGGCGAGGTCCTCCTGCTGCAGCGAGACCACCTTCTGCTGCAGGGTGCGGATCAGCTCCAGGCCGGTCCGGTCGCCGACGTGCGCCAGCCGCGGGTAGGTGTGCCCGCCGAAGTTGCGCTGGCTGATCTTTCCGTCCTTCGTGCGGTCGAACAGCGCCCCGTAGGTCTCCAGCTCCCAGACCCGGTCCGGGGCCTCCTTGGCGTGCAGCTCGGCCATCCGCCAGTTGTTGAGGAACTTCCCGCCGCGCATGGTGTCGCGGTAGTGGACCTGCCAGTTGTCGTTCGGGTTGGCGTTGCCCATCGACGCCGCGCAGCCGCCCTCGGCCATCACGGTGTGCGCCTTGCCGAACAGCGACTTGGAGATGATCGCCGTCCGCTTGCCCTGCAGCCGCGCCTCGATCGCCGCCCGCAGACCGGCACCGCCGGCCCCGATGACGACGACGTCGTAGTCGTGCCGCTCGATCTGTTCGTCCATCTCGGTGCTCACCCCACGATCCGCAGGTCGCTGATCCAGCCGGCGGAGACGGCCATGACGTAGAAGTCGGTGACGGCGAGGCTCACCAGCGTCGCCCACGCGAACTGGTTGTGCCGCGTGTTCAGCTTCGAGACCTGGGTCCACAGCTTGTAGCGGACCGGGTGCTTCGAGAAGTGGTTGAGCCGCCCGCCGACGGCGCTGCGGCACGAGTGGCACGAGAGCGTGTAGCCGAACAGCAGCACCACGTTCACGACCAGGATGATGTTGCCCAGCCCCAGGCCGAACCCGCCGCCGGGTTTGGCGAAGGCCAGCACCGCGTCGTAGGCGTTGATCAGCGTGATGATCCCGGCGATGTAGAAGAAGTAGCGGTGCGCGTTCTGCAGGATCAGCGGGAAGCGCGTCTCACCGGTGTAGCGGCGGTGCGGCTCGGCGACCGCGCAGGCCGGCGGGGAGAGCCAGAACGCCCGGTAGTAGGCCTTGCGGTAGTAGTAGCAGGTCAGCCGGAACAGCAGCAGGAACGGCAGGGAGACCGCCGCGTAGGGCAGCCACCACACGTCGGGCAGGAACCGGCCGAAGTGCGAGGCCTCCTCCACGCAGCCCATCGAGACGCAGGGCGAGTAGAACGGCGTCAGATAGCCGTACTCGGCGACGAAGTAGTGGTCCTGCATGAAGGCCCGCACCGTGGCGTAGGCGACCCAGGCGACGAACGCGACGAAGGTCGCGAGCGGTGGGAGCCACCATCGGTCGGTGCGCAGCGTGCGTGCAGCGATGGTTGCCCGGCCCGAGCCGGCCCGGCCGCCGGTGTCAGTGGTGGATGACACGCGCGGGAGCTCCTGTCGTCTCACCGGCACCATGACCCGGTGCGGGCCCGGACACAGCGCCGTGTCCAACTCGTCACCACGCGGGGGCGCGGGACCGCCAGAGAATACGACGCGGATCACATGTGATCTACGTCGGTGCCCGATTCGGTCCCGGATGGAGATGTGGCTCACAGCGGCCGGGGTCACACCGTCTGTGATCCGATCGATGCCTCCGCGGAACGGCCGCGGTGGTCTCATGAACAGTCGACCCGGCCGATCCCGGGCATCCCCGGTCCGTGACCGGCCGCCGGCGCCCTGCCGGTCGCCGAGAGGAGAACGAGCAGCACCGATGCACCCCACCCTCGAACCCATCCACCAGCGCGTCCTGGACCGCAACCCGGGCGAGACCGAGTTCCACCAGGCCGTCCACGAGGTGCTGGAGAGCATCGGCCCGGCTGTGGACAAGCACCCGGAGTACGCCGAGGCGCGGATCGTCGAGCGGATCTGCGAGCCCGAGCGGCAGATCATCTTCCGGGTGCCGTGGGAGGACGACGACGGGGACATCCACATCAACCGGGGCTTCCGGGTGGAGTTCAACAGCGCGCTGGGCCCGTTCAAGGGCGGTCTGCGGTTCCACCCGACCGTGCTGCTCGGGACGGTCAAGTTCCTCGGCTTCGAACAGATCTTCAAGAACGCCCTGACCGGGCTGCCGATCGGCGGCGGCAAGGGCGGATCGGACTTCGACCCGCGGGGGCGCTCCGATCGCGAGATCATGCGCTTCTGCCAGAGCTTCATGACCGAGCTCTACCGCCACCTCGGTGAGTACACCGATGTCCCCGCCGGGGACATGGGTGTCGGCGGCCGCGAGCTCGGCTACCTGTTCGGCCAGTACAAGCGCATCACCAACCGCTACGAGTCCGGTGTGCTGACCGGGAAGGCGCTGGCCTTCGGCGGTGCGCAGGTCCGGCGCGAGGCCACCGGCTACGGCAGCGCGTTCTTCGCCCGTCGCGCCCTGGAGGTCCGCGGGGACTCGCTGGAGGGCAAGGACGTCGTGGTGTCCGGCTCGGGCAACGTCGCGCTCTACACCGTGGAGAAGGTCCACCAGCTCGGCGGCCGGGTCGTCGCGGTGTCGGACTCCGACGGCGTCGTGCACGACCCCCAGGGGGTGGACCTGGAACTGCTCAAGGACATCAAGGAGGTCCGGCGCGAGCGGCTGCACGTCTACACCGACAAGATCGGGCGCGCCGAGTTCTCCACCGACCGCTCCATCTGGGACGTGCCCTGCCAGGTCGCGCTGCCCTCGGCGACCCAGAACGAGCTCGACGCCGACGGCGCCCGCGCCCTGCTGCGCTCGGGATGCCTGTTCGTCGGTGAGGGCGCGAACATGCCGACGACCCCGGACGCGGTGGAGGTGCTGCGCGAGGGGGGCGCGATCTTCGCCCCGGGCAAGGCCGCGAACGCCGGCGGTGTCGCGGCGTCGGCGCTGGAGATGCAGCAGAACGCCTCGCGCGACTCGTGGAGCTTCGAGTACTCGGAGAACCGGCTGAGCGAGATCATGACCGACATCCACGACCGCTGCCACGCCACCGCCGAGGAGTACGGACGACCGGGCGACTACGTCGCCGGGGCGAACATCGCGGGCTACGCCCGGGTCGCCGACGCGATGCTGGCGCTCGGCCTGGTCTGAGCGACCGGCTCGCCGACGACAACGGGGCCCGGTCACCACTGCGGTGGTGACCGGGCCCCGGCCGTCGTCGCGGGTCCGCTACTTCTTGCGGCCGCCCACCGTGGCCGCGAGGTAGTCGCGGTTCAGCTGGGAGATCACGTCGAGCGGGATCTCCTTCGGGCAGGCGGTGGCGCAGGCGCCGGTGTTGGTGCAGCCGCCGAACCCGGCGGCCTCGTGCTCCTCCACCATGCTGACGACGCGCTCGTAGCGCTCCGGCTGGCCCTGCGGCAGCTCACCCAGGTGGGTCAGCTTCGCGCCCAGGAACAGCGACGCCGACCCGTTCGGGCAGGCCGCGACGCAGGCACCGCAGCCGATGCAGTTCGCCGCGGCGAACGAGCGGTCCGCGGCGACCTTCGGCACGGCGTTGGAGTTGGCCTCCGGCGCCGACCCGGTGTTCACCGAGACGTAGCCGCCGGCCTGGATCATCTTGTCGAACGCGGCGCGGTCGACGACGAGGTCCTTGATGACCGGGAAGGAGCCCGAACGGAACGGCTCGATGACGATGGTGTCGCCGTCGGAGTAGTGCCGCATGTGCAGCTGGCAGGTGGTGGTCGCCCGCTGCGGGCCGTGCGGCCGGCCGTCGATGACCATGCTGCACGAGCCGCAGATGCCCTCGCGGCAGTCGTGGTCGAACGCGACCGGCTCGTCGCCGGAGAGGATCAGCTTCTCGTTGAGCACGTCGAGCATCTCGAGGAACGACATGTCCTCGTCGGCGTCGACGGTGTAGTTCACCAGGCGACCCTTGTCGACCGCGTCGCGCTGGCGCCAGACCTTCAGATTGAGCTTCACGGGGTCCTCGCCTTACTTGTAGCTGCGCTGGGTCGGGTGCACGTACTCGAACGTGAGCTCCTCCTTGTGCAGGACCGGAGCCTGCCCGCGGCCGGTGTACTCCCAGGCCGAGGTGAAGGAGAAGTTCTCGTCGTCGCGCTGCGCCTCGCCGTCCTCGGTCTGGCTCTCCCCGCGGAAGTGACCGCCGCAGGACTCGCGACGCACGAGCGCGTCGAGACACATGAGCTCGCCGAGCTCGAGGAAGTCGGCCACCCGGCCGGCCTTCTCCAGGCTCTGGTTGAGCTCCGCGCCGGTACCCGGCACCTTGACGTTGTTCCAGAACTCGCGACGGAGCTCGGGGATGCGGTCCAGCGCCTTGCGCAGACCCTCCTCGGTGCGCTCCATCCCGCAGTAGTCCCACATGATCTGGCCCAGCTCGCGGTGGAACGAGTCCACCGTGCGGGTGCCGTTGATCGACAGGAACTGGTCGATCCGGTCGGTGACCGACTGCACGGCCTCGACGACCTCGGGCGCGTCGTCCGGGACGGCGTCGAGCTCGTTCTTGGCCAGGTAGTCGCCGATCGTGACCGGGAGGACGAAGTAGCCGTCGGCCAGGCCCTGCATCAGCGCGGAGGCGCCGAGCCGGTTCGCGCCGTGGTCGGAGAAGTTGGCCTCGCCCGCCACGTAGAGACCCGGGACGGTCGACTGCAGGTCGTAGTCGACCCAGAGGCCACCCATCGTGTAGTGCACGGCGGGGAAGATCCGCATCGGGACCTCGTACGGGTTCTCACCCGTGATCCGCTCGTACATCTCGAACAGGTTGCCGTACTTGTTCTCGACGGCCTTGCGGCCGAGCCGCTGGATGGCGTCGTCGAAGTCCAGGTACACGCCCAGGCCCGACGGTCCGACGCCGCGCTTCTCGTCGCAGACCTCCTTGGCGGCCCGGGACGCGATGTCGCGGGGCACCAGGTTGCCGAACGCCGGGTACTTGCGCTCAAGGAAGTAGTCGCGCTCGTCGTGCGGGATCTCGTTCGGCCCGCGGTCGTCGCCGAGCTTCTTCGGGACCCAGACGCGGCCGTCGTTGCGCAGCGACTCCGACATCAGGGTCAGCTTCGACTGATGGTCGCCGGAGACCGGGATGCAGGTCGGGTGGATCTGGGTGAAGCAGGGGTTCGCGAACAGCGCGCCCTTGCGGTGCGCCCGCCACCCGGCGGTCACGTTGCAGCCCTTGGCGTTCGTCGACAGGTAGAAGACGTTGCCGTAGCCGCCGGAGGCGAGCACGACCGCGTCGGCGGTGTGCACCTCGATCTCGCCGGAGACCATGTCGCGCGCGACGATGCCGCGGGCGCGCCCCTCGACCACGATCAGCTCGAGCATCTCGTGCCGGGCGTACATCTCGACGGTGCCGGCCTTCACCTGGCGCTCCAGCGCCTGGTAGGCGCCGATCAGCAGCTGCTGGCCGGTCTGGCCGCGGGCGTAGAAGGTGCGGGAGACCTGCACGCCGCCGAACGAGCGGTTGTCGAGCAGACCGGCGTAGTCGCGGGCGAACGGGACACCCTGGGCGACGCACTGGTCGATGATCTGGCGGGAGATCTCGGCGAGCCGGTGGACGTTGGACTCCCGCGCACGGAAGTCGCCGCCCTTCACGGTGTCGTAGAACAGCCGGTACACGCTGTCGCCGTCGTTGCGGTAGTTCTTCGCCGCGTTGATGCCGCCCTGCGCGGCGATCGAGTGCGCGCGCCGCGGGCTGTCCTGGTAGCAGAACGTCTTGACGTGGTAGCCGGCTTCGCCGAGCGTCGCGCTCGCGGAGCCGCCGGCCAGGCCGGAACCCACGACGATGATCTTCTTCGAGCGCTTGTTCGCCGGGTTGACCAGCTTGACGCCGAACCGGCGGCGCTCCCAGCGGGTCTCGATGGCACCCGAGGGGACCGCCTTGTCGACGACCGGCTCACCGGTCGCGTAGTCGGCGTAGGAAACGTGGTGGGACGAGGCGTCAGTGCTGTCAGTCATGGGATCAGACCACTCCGAACGTGACGGCGAGGGGCACCGAGATGAAGCCGAGGGTCAGCACGGCGGCGAAGACCGTCGACACCACCTTGATGGTGCGCTCACGGCTGTTCGACGACCACCCGAGCGTCTGGATGCCCGAGAAGATGCCGTGCTGGACGTGGAAGCCCAGCGCGACCACCGCGAGGACGTAGAACAGGGTGACGTACCAGCGGGCGAGGGTGAAGTCGGCCGCGAGGTTGTCGGCCACCGCGAGGTGCACGCCGTTCGGGTTCAGCGTGCCCGCGGTGAGGTCGAGCAGGTGGTAGACCACGAACAGCGCGATGATCACGCCACCCCAGCGCATGGTGCGGGCCGCGTAGCTGCCCTTGACCTGGTAGGAGCCGCCCGCGTACTTGATCGGGCGGGCCCTGCGCGCACGCAGGGCGAGCATCGTCGCCGACCAGATGTGGGCGACCACCGCGACGACCAGCACCACGCGGACGATCCAGAGCATGCCCGAGTAGGGCAGCGCCGGTTCCAGGATGGTGCGCAGCCAGGCCGCGTAGTGATCGATCGCCTCGGGGCCGAAGAAGATCTTCAGGTTCCCGATCATGTGCAGCGTGACGTAGCCGAGCAGCACGACGCCGCTCACCGCCATCACGAACTTCAGCAGCGCACTGGGCGTGCGCGGGCGCCGGGGTGCGGCGGGCTCGGCTCCGCCGCCGGCCCGGGACTTCTCGGACATCGTGACCACGTCCTCCAGTGGACATACCAACGGGTAAGGCAGTCCAATGCATGAAACGGTCTCCGCTCATAGCCGTAAGCTATGCACGTGACACTTCAGCAGCTCATGTACTTCGTCGCCGTGGCGAACGTGCGCAGCTTCACTCGGGCGGCCGACCAGGTGGGGGTCGCCCAGCCGACCCTGAGCCGCGCGCTGCGGGCGCTGGAGGACGAGCTGGGCTCCCCGCTGATCAACCGCGGGTCGGCCGTCACGCTGACCCCGGCCGGTGAGGCGGTGCTGCCACTGGCACGCAGGATGCTCGCCGATTCCGACATGGTCCGCACGACGGTGGCCGAGATGGTCGGCCTGCGCAGCGGCCGGGTGCGGGTCGGGGCGACGCCGTCGCTGTGCATCGGCGTGCTGTCCGACGTGCTGCGGGTCTTCCACGCCCGGCACCCCGAGATCGCCGTCGAGCTCGCCGAGGACGGCTCGCAGCCGCTGGAGGCGGCGCTGGTGCAGGGGGAGCTGGACGTCGCGCTGGTGATCGTGCCCCCCGACGGGGTGGACCCGACCCTGCACACCGCTCCCCTGCTGCGCGAACGGCTCTCGGTCGCCTCGCCGCGGGCGCGCAGGCCGCTGACCCCGCGCGGGTCGATGACGGTGTCCGAGCTCGCCCGGCACGATCTGGTGATGGTGCGCCAGGGCTACGACCTGCGGGAGGTGACCCTGCGGGCCTACGCCGTCGCCGGGGTCACGCCGCGGATCGCCGTCGAGGGCGGTCAGATGGACGCGGTGCTGCGCATGGTCGAGGCCGGCACCGGGGTGGCGGTGGTGCCGGACCTGACGTTCATCGGGCGGCCGCGGCTGCGGCGCACGGTGCTCAACCCGGCGATCCACCGCACGGTGGCGCTGGCGCGGCGGTCCGACATCGCCCCCACCCCGGCCGTCATCGCCTTCGCGGACACGCTGCTGGAGCACATGTCCGACACCTCGGCGTCGCTGCGGGAGGGCATGACCGACGTCCAGGTGCTGCACCGGCACCGGACCGGCCGGGAGCTGCTCGGCTGAGGGCCGGGGTCAGTCGGGCACCGGGAACAGCGGGGCGTGGCCCCCGGGGCCCTCCGGCGGCGGGTGCGGGTCGAGCACCCGCAGGTGCTCGCACGTCCCGGTCACCTGCAGGACCCGGCGGACCTGGCGCGCCGCGCCGCAGTACAGCTCCAGCACCACCCCGGCCGCGGCGGCGTCGCGGTGGCAGTCCAGCAGCGCCGCGATCCCGGCCGAGCCGAGGAAGCCGACCGCGGACAGGTCCAGCACGACCCGCGGGGCCGCGGAGAACCAGGCGCCCACCTGCTCGGCCAGGAACGGCGCGGTCGCGGCGTCGACGTCGCCGACGGCGTGCAGCGCCACCGGCCCCGACGGGTGCGGCACCGCCTCCAGGGCCAGACCGCCGCCCTCCGCGGTCGCGGCGGACAGGCCGGGCACTCCTCCCGGGCCGTCCGTCGGATCGGTCATCACCGGCCGCCTCCCGCGGGGCGCCGCGCCACCGCCGGGGCCAGAGTGCCAGTACCGCACACCGATCGCCCGATGACGGCGGCGTCGTCGCCCCGTCGACGCGCGGCACGCCGCCGGTCTTCCTACGCTCGGCGGGTGGCCCATCACGATCTCGCAATCGTCGGCACCGGATCCGGGAACATGATCGTCGACGACCGCTTCGACGGTCTCGATGTCGCCCACGTCGAGGCGACCCGGTTCGGCGGGACCTGCCTCAACGTCGGCTGCATCCCGACCAAGATGCTCGCCTACACCGCCGAGGTCGCCGAGACCGTGCGGGCGGCGTCGTCCTACGGCGTGGACGCCCGGATCGACCGGATCCGCTGGAGCGACATCCGCGACCGGGTCTTCGCCCGGCTCGACCCGATCGGCGACGAGGGCCGCGACCACCGCCGACACGACGGCACCGTCTACGACGGCGTGGCCCGCTTCACCGGGCCGCGCGCGATGACCGTGGACCTGGGCGACGGCGGCACCGCGGAGTTCACCGCGGACCGGATCGTGCTCGCCGTCGGGGGACGGCCGGTGGTCCCGCCACCGGTCGCGGACTCGGGCGTCCCGTTCCACACCTCCGACACGATCATGCGGATCGACGAGCTGCCCGAGCACCTGGCGATCATCGGAGGCGGCTACATCGCGGCCGAGTTCGCGCACGTGTTCGGCGGGCTGGGCTGCGCGGTCACGATCATCGAGAGCGCCGACACACTGCTCGGCGGGATGGACGAGACCGTCGTGGAGCGGTTCACCGACGCCGCCCGCGAGCGCTTCACCGTCCACACCGGCCGGACGGTGGAGAAGGTCACCGGCGGCGAGGGCGACGTGCGGCTGCACCTCGACGACGGCACGGAGGTCCGGGCCGACCGGCTGCTCGTCGCGGCCGGGCGCCGTCCGAACTCCGACCGGCTCGGCCTGGACCACGCCGGGGTCGACACCGACGACGCCGGCCGCGTCGTCGTCGACGCCCACGGCCGCACCACCGCCGACGGGGTGTGGGCGCTGGGCGACATCTCGACCCCGCACCCGCTCAAGCACGTCGCGAACCACGAGGCCGAGGTCGTCGGGCACAACCTCGCCCACCCCGACGACCTGCGCGAGGTCGACCACCGGTTCGTGCCGGCCGCGGTGTTCACCACCCCGCAGATCGGCTCCGTGGGGCGCACCGAGCAGCAGTGCCGCGAGGAGGACCTGGAGTTCCGGGTCGGGCTCCACGAGTACGCCGATGTCGCCTTCGGCTGGGCGCTGGAGGAGCAGCGCGGGTTCTGCAAGGTCCTCGTCGCCCCCGACGGCACGCTGCTGGGGGCGCACCTGCTCGGCCCGCAGGCGTCGACGATGGTCCAGCAGCTGGTGCAGGCGATGGCGCTGGGCGTGACCGCGGAGCGGCTCGCCGACGTCCAGTACTGGATCCACCCCGCCCTGACCGAGGTGCTGGAGAACGCGCTGCGCGGCGCCGTCGAGGAGGACTAGGCGCGCCGCTCGGCCAGCTCGGTGACCACGGCCAGCCCGACCACCACGGCGAGCACGACCAGCCCGATCACGATGGCGGGCAGCGCGTGCCCGGCGACGAGCGCGACCGCCGCGGCCGCGGCCAGCACGGCCGCGGCGGCGTAGCGCGACCACCCGACCGTCCCGGTGCGGCCCTGCAGGTAGAGCTTGTTGCCCACGAGGTAGAGCAGCGGACCGCCGACCGAGGTCAGCACCAGGGCCGGGGTGTTCTCCGGGTGCGTGAGGTGCAGGTCGATCGCGACCGCGAACAGCACCGCGCCGGCCACCATCAGGCCGTGTGCGTAGGCGAACGCGGCCCGCGCCGCGCGGGTCGACCCGTCGCCGGAGGCCGCCCGGGTGCCGTGTCCGGCGAGCGCGAAGTAGGACCACCACAGCGCGACCAGGCCGGCGAACCCGAGCAGGGTGATCACCACCGCGTAGGGGGTCACGACCTCCATCTCCGACAGCGTGAAACCCATGATCAGGATCGACTCGCCGAGCGCGATGATGAACACCAGCCGATTGCGCTCGGCGAGGTGCTCCACGTCGGTCGGCCACTCCTCCATCGGGGTGCGGCCGAGCCCCGGCACCCGGAACTCGAACCGCGGGCCCGCCATGTCGACGGCGACGGCGACGGCCCAGACCACGAGCCGCGCCACCGGCGGGAGGAACGCGCCGAGGACCATCAGCACCGACGCGGCCGTGCTCCACACCAGCAGGTTGCGGTAGTTGCGGGCCATGACGTGCCCGCGCATGGTCACGACGAGGAACAGCGGGCGGCCGATCTGGGCGGCGGCGAAGCACAGCGCGAACAGCAGGCCCGAGTCGCCGAACGCGCCCGGCAGCGCCAGGGCCATCCCGAGTGCCGCGAGCATCAGCCCGGCGTTGAGCATCCGGACCGACGGCCGGGCCGGGTCCAGGTAGTTCATCGCCCAGGCCGAGTAGTTCCACAGCCACCAGACCGCGGCGAACAGGACCGCCGTCTCCAGCGCCCCGACCGGGGTCAGGTGGTACAGCAGCGTGTGCGAGACCTGGACGATCGCGAACACGTAGACGAGGTCGAAGTACAGCTCGATCGGGGCGACCTCGGAGTCGCCCGCCCGGCGCAGCACCCGTGGCCGGGTGTCCGGTGTGGTGTCCGGTGTGGTCATCGGTGGGTCCTTCCCCGTGTCGGCGCAGCCGAAGGGTAGTGCGGCGCGCAACGATGGCCGGTGTGAACCTCGGTCTGCGCGCGATGCGCCCCCGCGACCCGGACGAGCCCCACCGGGCGGCCAGTCCGCTGGAGCTGTTCTTCGACCTGGTGTTCGTGGTGGCGGTGTCGCTGTCGTCGGCCGCGCTGCACCACTCGGAGTCCGGCGGGCACATCGGTGCCGGGGTCGGGTCGTACCTGCTGGTGTTCTTCGGCATCTGGTGGGCCTGGATGAACTTCACCTGGTTCGCCTCGGCCTTCGACGTCGACGACTGGCTCTACCGCGTCACCACCCTGGTGCAGATGGCGGGGGCGCTGGTCCTGGCCGCGGGGACCCCGTCGGCGATGGCCGGTGAGGGCTACGGCGTGCTCGTCGCGGGCTACGTGGTGATGCGCCTGGCGATGGTCACGCAGTGGCTGCGGGCGGCCCGCTCGCACCGGGAGCTGCGGGTCACGGCGCTGCGCTACGCGGGCGGCATCGTCGTCGTCCAGCTGCTGTGGATCACCTGGGTGCTCGTGGACCCGCACCCGGTGGGGTTCGTCGTGCTGGCGCTGGCCGAGCTGGCGGTCCCGGTGGTCGCCGAGCGGGCGCGGACGACACCGTGGCACCCGCACCACATCGCCGAGCGCTACAGCCTGTTCACCCTGATCCTGCTGGGCGAGTCGGTCCTGGCGTCGACGACGGCGGTGGTCGACGCGCTGTCCTCCGCCGAGCACCTGGGCCCGCTGCTGCTGCTCTCGGCGTGCGGGCTCGTGCTGGCGGCGGGCATGTGGTGGGTCTACTTCGCCCGCGACCAGCACGAGCACCTGCGGGCCATGCCACGGGCGCTGGTGCACGGCTACGGCCACTACCTCGTCTTCGCCGCGGCCGGGGCGTTCTCGGCGGGCATCGAGGTGGCCGTCGACGTCGACACCACCGCGACCGGGCTGTCCGCCGCCGCGGCCGGGGCGACGCTGACCGTGCCAGTCGCGCTGTTCGTCCTCGGGGTGTGGGCGCTCGCGCTGCGCCCCACGCTCACCGCCGGGCGCAGCGCCGCCGTCGTCGTGCTGGCGGGGCTGCTGGGACTGTCGGCGTTCGCGCCGTTCACCCCGGTCGTCGCCGCGGTGGTGATGGTGGCGGTGGTCGTGACCGTCGAGACGGCACCCGCCCGGAACACCGTCGCCGCGTGACGGGTTCGGAGGTGACATGGGCCGGGTGTGGATCGACAAGCAGACCCCCGAGGTGTTCCGGGCGATGACCGACGTCGTCGCGGTCGTGCGCGAGCGCGCCGCCGCGGCCGGGGTGGACCGGGACCTGCTGGAGCTGGTGAACCTGCGGGTCTCGCAGATCAACGGCTGCGAGACCTGCCTGGACACGCACTGGCGGTCGGGGCTGGCGGCCGGACTGACCCCGCAGCGGATGGCGCTGCTCCCGGCCTGGCGCGACAGCGCCCTCTACGACGACCGCGAGCGCGCCGCACTCGGTCTCGCCGAGGCCGTCACCCGGACCGCCGGGACCCACCTCGACGACGACGCCTACGCCGCCGTCCGCGGTGCCCTCACCGACGACGAGGTGTCGGTGCTGGTCTGGGCGGCGATCACCATCAACGCGTTCAACCGGGTCTCGATCCTGTCGGCGCACCCCGTCCCCGAGCGCGACGCCGACGGCCGCGTGGTGCGGCGCCGGGCGTCCTGAGAGGCTGACCACATGCCCGGCGACACCGACGACACCGTGGTCACCCACGACACCGGCCACCACCGCTACGAGATCCTGATCGACGGCACCGTGGTCGGCCGGGCCGAGTACGTCGACGACCACGAGCAGCGGATCTTCCACCACACCGAGGTCGACCCGGAGCTGTCCGGGCGCGGGCTCGCGAGCACCCTGGTCCGCTTCGCGCTGGACGACACCCGCGCCGCCGGGAAGCGGATCGTGCCGGTCTGCCCGTACGTGCGGCGCTGGGTGTCGACCCACCAGGGCTACGCCGACATCCTCGACCCGGTGACGCCCGACGCCGTCGCCACCGTCCGGCGGAGGGCGCGGTGAGCAACGTCGAGACCGTGCCGGAGGAGGTCGTCTGCGGGGGCGACACCGCCGCCGCGGAGCTGGTGACCCCGCGCGACGTGCCGTTGGGTGGGCCGCGCGCGATGACGGTGCGCCGCACGCTGCCGCGCCGCACCCGGTCGCTGATCGGGGCCTGGTGCTTCCTCGACCACTACGGCCCGGACCGGGTCGCCGACACCGGCGGGATGGCCGTGCCGGGGCATCCGCACACCGGGCTGGCGACGGTGTCGTGGCTGTTCACCGGGGAGGTCGAGCACCGCGACACCACCGGCGCGCACGCGGTCGTGCGCCCGGGCGAGCTGAACCTGATGACCGCGGGGTCCGGCATCGCACACTCGGAGTTCTCCACGCCCGGTACCGAGGTGCTGCACGGGGTGCAGCTGTGGCTGGCGCTGCCCGCCGCGCACCGGGACACCGCGCCCCGCTTCGAGCACTACGCACCGCCCCGGGTGCGGGCCGGGGACGCCGCGCTGCGGGTGTTCCTCGGGTCGCTGGCCGGGTCGTCGTCGCCGGTGGAGACGTTCACCCCGCTGCTGGGCGCCGAGGTCGTGCTGCCCGCCGGCGCGGCGGTGACGCTCGACGTCGACGCCGGGTTCGAGCACGGCGTGCTGGTCGACACCGGCGCGGCGCGGGTGTGCGGGACGGCGGCCGCGTCCGCCGAGCTCGTGTACCTCCCGCCGGGCCGTACGACCCTGGACCTGCACGCCGGCGACGACGGCGCCCGCCTGGTGCTGCTCGGCGGGGAGCCGTTGGGCGAGCAGATCGTGATGTGGTGGAACTTCGTCGGTTCCACCCACGACGAGATCGCGGCCTTCCGGGAGCAGTGGCAGGACGAGCGTGCCGCCGGAGGGTGGGACGGTGGGCGCTTCGGGGTGTTCCCGGACGCCTGGGAGTCGACGTTGCCGGCGCCGGAGCTGCCGAACGCGCGGTTGACGCCTCGGGGGTAGCCCTGGATCAGCCCAGGTCGGCGCGCACCACCGGCACGACCCGGCGCAGCTGCTCGAGGAGCAGGTCGGCGGCCCGGCCGTCGCGGGTGACGACGAGGTCGACCCGGCCGATCTCGCCGGACATGTCGACCCGCAGCGAGCGGACCTTCCAGCGGCGCGACCGCAGCGTGGTGAGGACCTTGTACAGGCCGTCGTCGGCGTCGGTCAGCAGCAGCGAGACGACGTGACCGTGCTCGGCGGGATCGCTTCCGGTACGGGTGCGCTCGGTGGTGGGGGCGTTCATCGGATCTCCGGTGTTCGAGGGCGAACGTCAGGATCCGGCCAGGTCCGGCGGGCACGACGTGCCACGCGCCGGCTCCCTGGCTTCAGCCGGCGCGCCGTGTAATGGTCCGACCGCGCACGGGACGAGGGTAACAGCCGTCACCACCCCCGGGCCGAGCCGCGGCGATCGCGACGCGGATGCTGACCCCGTGCGGTACGTGGCGATCGGGGACAGCTTCACCGAGGGCGTGGGCGACGAGGACGCCGCCGGCATCCCGCGCGGCTGGGCCGACCGGGTCGCCGCCGGGCTGGCCGGCGCCTCCGGCGAACCGGTGCACTACGCGAACCTGGCCGTACGGGGCCGGCTGCTGGCCGACGTCGTCGGGCCGCAGCTCGACGCCGCGCTGGCGCTGGACCCCGCACCGACGCTGATCACGCTCAACGGCGGCGGGAACGACATGCTGCGCCCCCGCACCGACGTCGCCGGGCTCGCCGCGCTGACCGCCCGCGCCGTCGACCGCTGCGCGGCGGCGGGGGTCCGGCTGGTGCTGCTCAGCGGCGCCGACCCGTCGGACCGGCTCCCGCTGGGACGGGTCGTCCACCGCCGCGGCGCCGAGCTGTCGGCGACGGTGCGCACGCTCGCCGCCGCACACGGGCTCACCTTCGTCGACGTGTTCGGCGACGCCGAGATCCGCAGGCCCGGCTACTGGTCGGACGACCGCCTGCACCTGGGCACGCCCGGGCACCTGCGCGCCGCCGGGCTGGTGCTGGAGGCACTCGGGGTGCGCGGCGCGACGCCCGCGACGACCGTCGCCACGACCTCGCCGACCGGGCCGGCCGCGGGGCTCGCCTACTACCGCGCCCACGTCCTGCCCTGGGTCGGACGACGCCTGCGGGGCCGGTCCTCCGGGGACGGCCGCCCGGCGAAGGCCCCGGCCTGGACGGTCGTCCCGGCGCGCTGAGCCGCGGGGCGGCGCCGGGCGTCACAGGTCGGCCAGCGCGGACAGCGGCGACTCGACGGCGTCGGCGACGAACCGCAGGAACCCGCCCGCGGTGCCGCCGTCGCAGACGCGGTGGTCGAACACCAGCGACAGCTGGGTGATCGACCGCGGGACGACCGCGCCGTCGACGACCCACGGCCGCGGCAGCACCCGCCCGACGCCCAGCATCGCGACCTCGGGATGGTTGATGATCGCGGCGCTGCCGTCGACGCCGAGCACCCCGTAGTTGTTCAGGGTGAACGACCCGCGGGTCAGCTCGGTGGCGGTGACCGAGCCGTCCCGGGCCGCCGCGGTGAGCCGGCGGATCTCGGTGTCGAGGCCGCGCATCCCGAGGCGGTGGGCGTCGGCGACCGAGGGGACGACCAGACCACGGTCGGTCTGCGCGGCGATGCCGAGGTGCACCCCGTCGAGGTGCACGATCTCCCCCGCCTGCGGGTCGACCCGGGCGTTGAGCTCGGGGAACCGAGCGAGACCGGCGACGACGAACCGGGCCAGGATCGCGAGCAGCCCGACCGGGCGGCCGTCGGTGCCGGTGAGCTGCGGGCGCAGGGCGAGCAGGTCGGTGGCGTCGACGTCGACCCAGGTCGTGGCCTCGGGGATCTCGGCGCGGCTGCGGGTCAGGGTCTCGGCGACGGCGCGGCGGACCCCGCGCAGCGGCACGATCGCCCGCACCGCGAGCCCGGTGCGGGGGTCATGCTCCGGCGCGACGGCGGTCGTCGCAGCGGACGGTGCGGCGGCAGGCCGTG
>NZ_WWFY01000709.1:0-220 GCF_009864975.1 Pseudonocardia sp. SID8383 | reverse complement strand
GTCGGCGGTCCCGTCGGTGGAGCCGTCGTCGAGGACGAGGATCTCGACGTCGGCCAGCCCGCGCTGCCCGGTCAGCGCCCGCACCGTCGGTGCGATCCGGTGTGCCTCGTCGCGGGCCGGGACCAGCACCGACACCGGCACGGTCACCGTGGGCGGCGCGGCGGGCGGGCGACGCAGCCCGGCCCGGTTCACCCAGGCCTGCACCGTCCCGGCCGCGGCG
>NZ_WWFY01000708.1:0-289 GCF_009864975.1 Pseudonocardia sp. SID8383 | reverse complement strand
CCGCCGTGTCCGCGCACGCGACCACCAGGTCGGTGACGCGGACCCCTCGCGCCGCGGCCACAGCCCGCAGGATGTCGGGCACCGGGTGACCCACCTCCGCACCGTGGACGCCGGCGCCCACGGCGAGGACCAGACCGTGCTCGCCGGGGGGCAACACCCGGACCGCTCCGGACCGGGCCACGACCGCGGCGGCGAACGCGGCCGGCGCCCCTCCACCGGCCGACGGTGTACCGCGCGTCAGCCCGAACGCCGCGGTGCACGCCGGCGCGCACCCCGACGGGCCGTCACG
>NZ_WWFY01000707.1:0-298 GCF_009864975.1 Pseudonocardia sp. SID8383 | reverse complement strand
TAGCCCTCCGGCTCGCCGCCGCGCCACGCCCAGGCGGGGGCGGCCCCGGCCCGCGGGGTGACCGCGCACCGGTGGAACTCATGCGCCCCGGCCCGCTCGCCCGCCGCGAACAGTGGCGACGCCGACACCGCGACCGCGTCGCGGTAGCCGAGCGTGAGCCGCGGGGTCATCCCCGCCGACGCGTCGAGGACCCCGCACATGGGCGTCCCGTCGAGGTCGCGGCACAGGTACAGCAGCCCGCCGCACTCGGCGTGCACCGGCGCCCCGGACGCGGCCAGCGCGGCGACCTGCGCCCGCA
>NZ_WWFY01000706.1:0-305 GCF_009864975.1 Pseudonocardia sp. SID8383 | reverse complement strand
GAGGGCGTGCACCCGGCCGTCGTCGGTGGCGAGGCGGTCGTCGACCAGGATCCCCCGGTCGACCGCGAGCCCGGCGTCGGCGGCCAGCCCGGTGTTCGCACGCACCCCGGCGGCGACGACGACGTGGTCCGCGGCGATCCGGGAACCGTCGTCGCAGTCCAGGCCGGCCTCGGGGTCCCAGGCCTTGGCGCCGACACCGCAGCGGACGTCGACCCCGAGCCCGCGCAGCGCGGTCGCGAGCACCTCGCCGGCGCCCGCGTCGAGCTGGCGCTCCATCAGGTGGGTGCGCGGGTGCACGAGCGTGA
>NZ_WWFY01000705.1:0-2121 GCF_009864975.1 Pseudonocardia sp. SID8383 | reverse complement strand
GGCGGGCCCGGCGGCGGCCCAGGCCCCGATCCGGGCGACGGCGTCGCGCGGCGTGACCGGCTCGACCCGCCACGCCTCGGCGTAGAACAGGGCGGTCGACTCGGCCTGCGGGAAGGCGAAGACCGTCCCGGCCTCCGCCAGCAGGTCGTGCGCACCCGCGCGGGGCGCGTCGTCGCCCGCCGGGTCGGTACCGAGCACCACCAGGTCGTGGCTCATCGCATGTCCTCCTCGAGGGTCCGCGCCCTCATCAGTGGGAATCCGCGACGACGGGCAGTGTCCTGGCTCCCGGATCGGTACGCCCTCCCCGGCCTTCCCACCCTCGCGGGCGGTGGCGCCGGTGTGGGGAGGGCACTCCCCGGTGACAGTGGCGGGACCGCGCCGGACTCGCACCGGCTTCCTGTTCCGTCGTCGGCCGGAGCCCATCACGCGACCGGGTCAGCGGTCAACCGTCCCGCGCCCGGCCACTCCCCGCAGATGGTCGAGCAGGTCGTGCTCGGTCAGCGTCCCGAGCAGCGGCCCGTCCGGCCCCTCCCGCACGGGCAGCGCCGCCCCCCGGTGCGCGGCGAGCACCCCGAGGACGTCGTGCACGGAGCCGTCCGGGTCCAGGACGGGCAGCTCCGGGTCGGGCGTCGTGCCGTCGGCGGGCCGCATCACCTGGGCGACGACGACCCGGCGCAGCGCCTCGTCGGTCGGGGTGTCGGCGGCGAGGTCGATCCCGCGTCGCAGCAGCTTGAGCGTGTAGATGTTGTCCCGCGACACCAGGTTGGACAGGCCGGTGGCCAGGACGACGGCGGCCATCAGCGGCAGGATCAGGGCGTACTCGCCGGTGAGCTCGAACACGATGAGCACCGCGGTGATCGGGGCGTGCGCGGCCCCCGCGAACACCGCCGCCATGCCGACCAGGCCGAACGCGCCGGGGTGCAGGTCGAGCGCCGGGAACAGGGCCGCGGCGGCGTAGCCGAAAGCGGTCCCGGCGGTGCCGCCGACGAACAGCGACGGCGCGAAGACGCCGCCGGACCCGCCGATGCCGATGGTGAGACTGGAGGCGAGGATCTTCCCGACGACGAGCAGGAGCAGGAACCCGACGACGTACCGGCCGCCGATCGCGGCCTCCAGCACCGGGTAACCCACGCCGTACATCTGGGGCAGCGCCAGCAGCAGCGCGCCGAGCAGCAGCCCGCCGACGGCCGGGCGCAGCCACTCCGGGCCGCGCCAGACGGCGTCGCAGGCGTCCTCGACGGCGTAGAGGATGCGGGCGAAGGCCCACCCCAGCAGCCCCGCGAGCAGCCCGAGCAGCGCATAGAGCGGCAGCTGGGCGGGGCTGCCCAGGTCGAAGTGCGGCAGGGTCAGGATCGCGCGGTCCCCGGCGATCACCTCGGCGACGACGTTCGCGACCACGGAGCTGATCACCAGCACGCCGAAGGCCTCGGCGCTGAACGACCGCAGGATCAGCTCCAGGCCGAACACCACCCCGGAGATCGGGGCGTCGAACGTCGCGGAGATCCCGCCCGCGGCGCCGCAGGCGACCATCAGGACCAGCCGGGTGGCGGGCACCCGCAGCCACTGCCCGATGGCCGAGCCGAGCGCGGAGCCGATCTGCACGATCGGGCCCTCCCGGCCGACGGAGCCGCCGGTGCCGATGCAGATCCCCGACGCGAGCGCCTTCACCGCGGGGACGGTGGCCGGGATCCGCCCGCCCCGGCGCGCGACGGCGAGCATCACCTCCGGCACCCCGTGCCCGCGGGCCTCCGGCGCGAACCGCTGGACCAGCGGGCCGTACACGAGGCCGCCGAGCACCGGGGCGACGAGCAGGAACCAGACCCCCAGCCCGGGCAGGTGCGGCGAGGCGACCCGGCCGGCGTCGGAGAAGTCCTCCCGACCGGTGACCAGCCAGGTGACACCGAGGATCAGCTCGTGGAACAGCACCGACCCGATGCCGGCACCGATCCCGATGACCGTCGCCAGGCCGATGAGCCCCGGCCGGGTGCCGACGAGCGCGCGGTGCAGCGCGCGGACCGCGGTCACCGGGCACCGTCCTCTGCGGGCACGGGCGCGACGGCCCAGTCGGTCTCGCCGACCTCGCCCGCGGCCTCCGCGAAGCGGCGCAGCGCGTCGCGGACC
>NZ_WWFY01000704.1:0-412 GCF_009864975.1 Pseudonocardia sp. SID8383 | reverse complement strand
TCCAGCGTGGACCGGCCGCCGGGCCAGTGCCCGGCCCGCAGGTCGTGCCAGACGACCACGTCGGCGTCGAGCCCGATCACCCCGCCGAGCCGCGGGGCCGACTCCGGCGGCGCCCAGCCCGCGGCCTCGAGCAGCCGGGTCAGCTGGGCCAGGGCCAGCAGGTCGCGCGGCTGGGAGCGGACCTTGCGGTCCGGGTCGTGCCGGGCGCGCTGCGGCCACGGGTCGGTGACGGCGGTGGTGCGCGCGCCCTCACCCGGATCGGTGATCCGGCGGCGCACGACGAGCAGCGGGACGTAGCCCCCGGCGGGCGTGCGCACGAGCAGCTCCGCGGTGCCGCGCCGGTCGCCGTCGACAGGCAGTACCGCACCCCAGACCAGCGGTGCACCGGCCGCGACGAGCTCGGCCGTGCGCT
>NZ_WWFY01000703.1:0-405 GCF_009864975.1 Pseudonocardia sp. SID8383 | reverse complement strand
AGCGCGTGCCCGGCCAGTGCGGCCGCGACGCCGACGACCGCGCTCGCCGCCGCGTAGCCCACGGCGAGCGCGGTGCGGCCGCGTTCGAGCAGCGACAGCGTCTCCCAGCCGAAGGTGCTGTAGGTGGTGAACGCCCCGCAGAACCCGGTGCCGAGCAGCGCGGCGAACCCCGGCCCGAACAGCGGGGTCAGCGCCACCACGCCGCCGAGCACGAACGACCCGGCCAGGTTGACCACCCAGGTGCCCCACGGGAACGCCGAGGGCGTCCGCGCCTTGATCGCCGTGTCGACGAGGTAGCGCAGCGGCGCTCCGACGGCCGCACCGAGCGCGACGAGCAGCGCCGTCACCGGGCTCCTCCCCCGGCGAGCGCGCGGGCCAGGGTCGCGCCGAGCGCCGTCGCGGCGA
>NZ_WWFY01000702.1:0-419 GCF_009864975.1 Pseudonocardia sp. SID8383 | reverse complement strand
GCGGCGGCGGCCCCGGCCTGGGACGCGACGACGGCGCCCGCGTCGTGCCGGACCCGCCCGCCCAGGCGGAGCACCGCCCAGCGCGAGCAGAAGGCGACCAGCGCGACGACCACCAGCGTCGGCAACAGCGGCAGCACCCCGAACGGGCGCCCGTCCACCGCGACCGGGATGAGGTGCGCGGCCAGCCACAGCGGGACGGCCGTGGCGAGTGCCCCGTCCGCGGTGACCGCGACGCCGCCGGTGCCGGTCAGCAGCGCCGCCACCGGGACGAGCATCGTGTACCCGGCGAGGACGGCGCCCATCGTGGCCACGAGCAGGATCCGCAGCCGGTCCAGCCCGGTGCCGGTCCCGGTACCGCGCGTCGGGGTCCGGGCGGGGCGGCGGCGCCCCCGCTCCCGGTCCGCGACGGCGGTCGCACG
>NZ_WWFY01000701.1:0-706 GCF_009864975.1 Pseudonocardia sp. SID8383 | reverse complement strand
AAGCCTCCGGGACCGAACGGGCCTCCGGGGCCGAACCCGCGGCCGGGACCGAAGGCCCGGCCGCCGGGCCCGCGTCCGCGGCGGTGGGCGCGACCGTGGCGGTGGCCGGGTCCGCCCTCGTCGCGGGGGTCGTCACGGTCGTCGCCGTGGACGTCGGGGGTGTCGTGCATGGCTGCCTCCTCCGGGCCGCAGGGGAACCCGGCGCCGCGGTGGCCCCGGGGGTGTCGGTGGATGCGGGGCCCGAAGGGGCTCCGGAACATGTCGCGCGTGGTCATGACGTGTGGTCCTCTCGTCGTGAGCCTCCTTGTCGATCGGCTCGTGTGCCATCACGATATATCGCGACTGCTCTACGTTGCAACGGTGATGGCCTGAGAATGTCCTGAGGGTGCGCGGAGCGGCCCGTGGCGGGTTCACTGTCCCGGCGGGCCGGCGGGCGGTCCGCCGGATGTGAGGGGGAGTCGTGGGGCGTCACGACGCAGGGGCCGGCCGGGCCGGCGAGGTACCGGAGGACACGGCCGAGGAGGTCGACCTCAGCGATGTCTCCGCGGCGCAGCTGCGGGACCGGCTCTCCGCGCGGTCCGACGGCCGCGACGACCAGGTCGTCGACGCCGCGCGCGAGCTGCGGGCGAGCCTGGACCGGCTCGGCGCGGGTCTCGCGGCGCGCCGTGCGGCGCTCGTCGGACGGGCGGGGGAGATCGCCCGGGCC
>NZ_WWFY01000700.1:0-734 GCF_009864975.1 Pseudonocardia sp. SID8383 | reverse complement strand
CGGGCCCGCAGGCGTCGGCGATCGCGGGCAGCTGCGCGGCGACGGCGTCGGGCAGCGCCCGGCGC
Source organism: Pseudonocardia sp. SID8383 (assembly GCF_009864975.1). Classification (NCBI taxonomy): domain Bacteria; kingdom Bacillati; phylum Actinomycetota; class Actinomycetes; order Pseudonocardiales; family Pseudonocardiaceae; genus Pseudonocardia; species Pseudonocardia sp. SID8383. Next base: position 669 of record NZ_WWFY01000700.1, on the reverse strand, counting down.
TCCGCGGTGGCGGCGGCGAACTCCGCGGCCTCGCCCGCGTCCGGGAGACGGCCGTGGACGAACAGGAACCACACGTCGTCGAAGGTGCGGGTGCGCGCGAGGTCGACCGCGGAGTACCGGCTGTAGTGGTAGAAGCCCTCGTCGCCGCGGACGTCCCCGATGCGCGTGCTGGTGACGGCGACGCCGCGCAGGCCCGGTGGGACCTGCCCGGCGGCGGCGCCGATGCTGTCGGTGCTGGTCATGACCGGACCGTCCGCTCGTCGGGAACCATTGTCAATATTGATCCAGTCAATGTTGATACGGTCCACGTCGTGGAGTACCTGACCGTCGCCGAGACCGCGGAACGCCTCGGGGTGAAGCGGGAGACCGTGTACGCCTACGCCAGCCGCGGGCTGCTGACCAGCGTGCGTGGCGCGCAGCGGCGGGGCAGCCGGTTCGCCCAGGACGAGGTGGAGGCCCTCGCCGCGCGCGGCCGCGAGTCGGGCGAGCCGTCCGGGACGGTCGAGCGCATCAGGACGCGGATCACACTCGTCGCCGACGGCGGGCCGTGGTTCCGCGGGCGGGCGGTGCCCGCGCTCGCGGGGTCGGAGGACCTCGAGCACGTCGCGGCGCTGCTGTGGGAGGTCCCCGGCCGGGTGCCGTTCGACGCCGACCCGGACCTGCTCGCCC
>NZ_WWFY01000699.1:0-756 GCF_009864975.1 Pseudonocardia sp. SID8383 | reverse complement strand
CCGCGCGCACCGACCGGCCGCGTCGCCGGCGCTGACCTCCACCCGGGTAGCGGCCGCATCGCCGGCCGCGCCCCGTGCGGTCAGCCCCGGCGCGCCTGCCGGCGCAGCTGCAGGATCCGGCCCGTCCCGGGCACGGCGACCAGCAGGATCCCGGCGATCGCGGCGAACAGCAGCGCCACCCCGGTGGGCAGCGTCCCGGTCAGCCACAGGAAGTTGATCGCGACCGGCTCGGTGTTCTGCAGGATGAACACCAGCAGGAAGATCAGCACGACCGCCGAGAGGATCAGCGCGGCCCACAGCCCGCCGGTGCGGGTGTGCGGGATCGCGCGCTTCTCGGTAGTGGCCTCGGAGTCCGGGCCGCCGCCCTCCACCGGCACCGCCACGGTCGGCTGATCGGCCGTGGGGTCGGGTGTGCGCAGCGCCGGATGGGTCGCCGGGTCCGCCGTCGGGTCCTCCGGTCCGACCCGCCCCCAGGCCGGGGAGTCGCCGCCCCGTCGGTCGTCGCTCATCCGTTCCGCCTTCCTCTCCCAGCGTGTCCGCTCGTGCACCCTCTGGGTCCGGGCACGCGCGGGAGTATCGCGCACTCGGCGTCCCGGCGACGACGACGCGCGGGGCACGCCCGTCGTCCGGTCGTGCCCCACCGGCCGAGGACCTGCCGTCGGGCCGGCAGCGACGCCGAACCCCGCGAGGACCGCACGTGGACCACGCCGAAGCCGTCCGGATCTTCTTCGCCGCCGCACCGGACGGGGTCGGGCC
>NZ_WWFY01000698.1:0-850 GCF_009864975.1 Pseudonocardia sp. SID8383 | reverse complement strand
ACGCCGAGGGCGGCGGCCGCGGCCTCGCAGTCGGCGCGCCGGGCGCCGTACTCGCCCGAGGCGTGCGCGTGCGGCGCCCGGGTGTCGATGACCAGCAGCTCCAGGTCGTGCGCCGGCAGGTCGAAGGGGACCAGCTCGACGGTGTCGCCGCGGGTGTCGAGGAACACCAGCCGGCCGGCGCGCCCGTGCATCGAGGCCATCTGGTCCATGCCGCCCGTGGGGGCGCCGACGAACTCGTTCTCCGCGCGCCGCGCGATCCGGGCCAGCGTGGTCGGGTCGACGTCGGCCCCGGCGAGCCCGGCGAGCGCGACGCCGACCGCGCACTCCACCGCCGCCGACGACGACAGCCCGGCCCCGACCGGCACGTCGGAGTCCAGCTCCAGCTCCACCTCGCCCACCGGGTAGCCGGCCTCGCGGAACGCCCAGCAGGTCCCGGCCACGTAGGCCGCCCAGCCGGGCACCTCGCCGGGCACCACGGAGGCCGCGGAGAACTCCACCGGGGCGCCCGGCTCCTGCACCGACCGGACCCGGCTGCGGCCCCCGGCCGCGGGCGCCGCGGCGACGACGGCCCGGTGCGGCAGCGCGAAGGGCAGCACGAAGCCGTCGTTGTAGTCGGTGTGCTCGCCGATCAGGTTGACCCGCCCGGGGGCGAACCAGACCCCGGTCGGGGCCGCCCCGTGACGGGTGGCGAAGGCGTCGGCGACGGTGGACATGGCAGCTCCGGACGTACTGGTGCGTGGTCGGTGGCATGGTCGGGACGGATCCCGCGGCAGGTGGCGGCCGGGGGCGCGGGCACGGTAGCCGACCCCTGCGCCGGGTGGCCGGGGCGCCGGGGCACGATGACGGCCGT
>NZ_WWFY01000697.1:0-961 GCF_009864975.1 Pseudonocardia sp. SID8383 | reverse complement strand
GCCGGCGGACCGCCTCCTCGGCGTCGCCGGTCACCCGGTGGGCCGCGGCCAGGGCGTCGGCGGCCGCGAGCGACGCCGGGTGGTCCGGGCCCAGCAGCGCCTCGCGGGCAGCGAGGTTGCGGGTGGCGATCTCCAGCCCGCCGGTACGGTCGTAGCCCAGCAGCAGCGCGACGGCGAGGCTCCCCTCGGCGACGAGCGTGTCGGCGTCGTCCGGGCCGAGGTCGCGACGGGCGGTGGTGAGGACCTGCTGGACGCGACGGGTCGCGTCCAGCAGCGCGGGCATGTCGCCGCTGCGTCCCGCGGCGCGCACGTCGGTCGCGGCGCGGTCGTGACGGGAGCGCAGGGCCTCGCGCAGAGGGTCGGCGGTCGTCGACCGCTCCGCACCGTGGTGCGGGACGGTCACTCGCCGGTCGGCCACGGACACCCGACCTCCCCTCCTCACCGCGACGAACCGTCCGGACTCACCCGGACGGCCCACTGAGTCGTGACCGAACGTACCTGTAACCGGCGGTATCGCGCGCTCCGAACGAGCATCCGACGCGAAGGCCACCCTTACCGATCACTGTGCGTCGCAGGAGGCGTACCGACGGTCCGAGGTCGGCGGGCCCGTCCGGACGGGGTCACCCGGCCGTGCGGTCCACGCCCCCGGACGGGTGCACGTCCGTCGCGGGGCCTGGAGTGCGGTGTCCGGGGGCTCGACAATCGCGCGCACGCCGTGCGGAGAGGGGGCCTCGTGTCGGGGCAGGGGGACGCCGACCACACCGATGGTGAGGTCGCGGACGACGCAGGGGCGGTGAGGCGTCGAGACACCGGCGCCGACCCCGCCACCGGAGACCCAGCGGGACGGCCCGCGCGCCGACCGTCCCGGCCGCCGCCTCCGCGGCCCCCGCTGCGGCCGACCTCGCCGTTCCTGGGGGTGGCGCCACCCGTCGCACCGCCCGCGGACGAGCCCGGTCCTCCG
>NZ_WWFY01000696.1:0-1441 GCF_009864975.1 Pseudonocardia sp. SID8383 | reverse complement strand
TCGGACCGGCACGCCACCGGCGCGCTGGCCGCCCGCGGGCCCGGCGCGGGGGAGGACATCGGACGCCGCTTCCGGCGTCTCACCACCGCACGCAGCACCATCGTGTGCCCCGGCCCGGTCCACACAGGACTCACCGAGGACCCGGCCGCGGAGGCCGAGCGGCTGCTCGCCCGCCTCGTTCTGCCGCTGTCCTAGACGCGGCCCCGGCCGGGGCCCGGACACACGACGGCGCCGCCCGGTGACCGGTGCGGCGCCGTCGGGTGTGGACGGTCTCAGGAGGAGGCGGCCCGTCCGGCCTTCTCGATCGAGTCCGCGAGCTGGTCCTCGCTGAGCATGGGGAAGAAGCCGCGGAAGTCCGGGTCCTGCACACCGCTCCAGTCGTAGACCTGGGTGACCGTCGTGCCGTCGCCCTCGGGCGCGAGGTGCCAGGTGTAGGTGTGGCCCTCGGCGCGCAGGTCGCCGATAGTGTCCTTCTTCGCGTCGATCGGGTGCATCGACGGCGCCCAGCCGATCACGCGGTCCTGCTCGAAGGACGTGACGGTGTTCTTCATCTGGTAGTCGCCGAGGTCGCCGTTGTGCATGTTCATCACGAACTCGTCGCCGACGCCGCTGATCTCCGTCGAGCCCTCGACGCCCCGCAGCATGCCGGCGCCGTCGATCTCCTGGTGCCGGGTGGGGGTCGACAGCAGCGCGAACAGCTGCTTCGGGGTGGCGGACACGGTGCGGGTGACGGTGATCTGGTCGCTCACGGGTTCCTCTCCCACCGGTCCTCGTCGACGGCGCCGGGGTGCGCCGGACGCGACCGGTCATGATCAGGGGAGAGGTGCCCGCAATCGTCGTGACCGAAACGGGGGTGGTCGGCGCGGGGGCGATCATGTTGCATCGGGGGATGACCGACGCACACGACGGGGTGGACCCGGTCGCCCTGACCCGCTGGCTGGCCGCCGAGGTGCCGCGGGTCGAGCTCGGCGACGGCCCGGTGGCCGTGGAGCGCATCTCCGGCGGGCACTCCAACCTGACCTTCCGGGTCACCGACGCCCGTGGCACGCCGTACGCGCTGCGCCGCCCGCCGACCGGGGGCGTGCTCGCCACCGCGCACGACATGGGCCGGGAGTGGCGCTTCCTGACCGCACTGGCCGGTACCGCGGTCCCGGTGCCGGAGCCGGTCGCCCTGTGCTCGGACACCGCGGTGCTGGGCGCCGGCTTCTACCTGATGGGCTGGGTGGACGGCGTGGTCCCGGGGGACCGCGCCGCGGGGGAGGCCGTCCCGGAACCGGAGCGGCGGGCCTGCGGTCTGGACACCGCCGAGGTGCTCGCGGCGCTGCACGCCGTCGACCCGGCCGAGGTGGGGCTCGGCGACATGGCGCGGCCCGGCCGCTACCTGGAACGGCAGCTGCGCCGCTGGCACCGGCAGGCGCACGCGGGCGCGTTCACCGACCTC
>NZ_WWFY01000695.1:0-1618 GCF_009864975.1 Pseudonocardia sp. SID8383 | reverse complement strand
ACGGCGCCGGGGCCCGGCTGGTGCGCGGCCTGGCCGGCGTGCTCGCCGGCGGGCTGGTCGTGCTCGCCCTCGGGCTGGTCGCCGTGGAGTGGGCGGCCGGGAACAGCGGGGTCCCCGGTCCCGGATCCGGCGCGATCGTCGCGCACGTCGGGGCGGCGGTCGTCGCCGTCGTCGGCCAGGTCGTCGCGGACCGGCGGCGGGACCGCACCGGGTTGCTCGCCGCGCTCGGGGTGGTCGTGACGGCGTCGCTGGTGCTGGGGTTCGGCTGGTTCCTGTAGCCGCGCGGAGCCGACGCCGGCTCAGCCGGCGGGCCCCAGCACGACGAGTTCGTCGCCGCGCAGCTCGACCAGCAGGGTGCCCTGGGTGGCGAGCAGGACCGGCGCGGTGACCGGGCCGCGGTCCACCGGCAGGGTCCGGGCGACGACACCCGTGGCCGGGTCGACGTCGGCGATCCCGCCGGGGACGGGCACGAGCAGCCGGTCGCCGTAGCGGGTCCCGGGGCCCAGCGTGCCGGTCAGGCTCCAGCGCGGCTGGAGGCTGCGGGTCTCCAGCGCGACCGTCGCGCCGCCGGTCCACCAGTAGCGGTGCCGGTCGTCGGCCGTGGTGCGGGCGACGCCGTCGGCGGGGGCGGCGACCGTCGCGCCCGCGTCGACCGGGAACTCGCCGATGCTGCGCCCGGACCGGTCGTAGAGGGCCAGGCGGGGTGCGCCCGGGAGCAGGACGGCGACGCGCTCGGACGACGCGGCGACCACCTGGGCGCCGTCGGTACCGGTGACCGACGACGAGTCGAACGCGGGCCGGTCACCCTCGGTCCCGCTGGGGCGCAGCACCGTCAGCCGCTCGGACGGCTCGCCGGGGCAGCGCTCCAGGATCGCGGCGCGGTCCTCGGCGGCGGCGAAGGAGCGGAACGTGCACCCCGACCGCGGCTGCGAGTCGGGCTCCTCCAGCGCGCGCACCGTGCCGTACTCGGCGGTGCGGACCAGGTCGGAGCGGAAGGTCTCGACGTAGTCCTGGCCGGTCGCGACCACCGGGTCCTGGCCGATCAGCCGGGTGCCGGGCCGGGCGTCGAGGGTCCGGGCCGGTCCACGGGCCCCGGAGTCGGGCTGGAGCGTGGACAGCTCGGAGCAGTACTCGTCGTTGCGGTAGAGCGCGAGCACGCGGCCGTCGGCGAACCCGGTGGTGCACAGCGGCAGGTCACGGGAGTAGCTCCAGCGCTCGGCGCCCGTGCGGGCGTCGTGCCCGGAGACCCGCGACCCCGCGGCGACGACGACGCCGTCCCCGACCGCCAGCGGCACCGGGGTGTCCGGGCTGGCCGCCCGCCACAGCTCGGTGAACCCGGCCGGGACCGGGCCGACCGGCGGCGGTGGGGTGGGCGCGGTCGCTGCCGTCACCGACTCAGTGTGTGCGGCCGGGCTCTGCACGGCGTAGAGCACCGCGACCCCGGCCAGCAGCAGCACGAGCACCGCGGCGACCAGTCGGTCGCCGCGGTGTCGTCGTTCGGCGGGGACGCCCGGGAGCGGGAGCCGGTCCCGCAGGGGTCGGCCGCGCACCACGCGTGGTGTCAGCTGGCGGCCGCGTCGGCCCCGTCGGCGGACTCGCCGCCGCCGGGTCCGCGCCG
>NZ_WWFY01000694.1:0-2257 GCF_009864975.1 Pseudonocardia sp. SID8383 | reverse complement strand
GACCGTGGCCGGGCCGGGGCGGGGCAGCTCGTCGGTGGCGGCACCGGCGGAGCGCGCACGGCGCAGCGCCGGGTCCGAGGCGATCGGGGTGGTGATCGGGGTGGTGCGCGGGGCCGGGCCACGTCTCGACCCGGCCGCCCGGCGGCGGCTGCGGAACGGGTTCGGTGCCACGCGGTCATTGTGCAGGCGGGCACCGACGGTTCCGGCGATCCCGCCGGGTGGTGTCACCCGCCCGGCGCAGCGCCGGTCAGGCCGGGGGCACCGGGAGCCGCACCCGGAACGTCGCCGGCCACAGCTTTCCGGTGAGCAGGTACTCGTCGTCGTCGACGTGGGCGATGCCGTTGAGCACGTCGGCCCCGGCCCGCTGCCCGGCCGGCAGCAGCCCGGTCGCGTCGACGACGGCGTCGACCACCCCGGTCGACGGGTCGATCCGCACCAGGTCGTCGGTCTGCCAGACGTTGGCCCACACCCGGTCACCGACGCACTCCAGCTCGTTGAGCCGGCTCACCGGGGCGCCGTCCAGGGTGACGGCCACCGAGCCGGTCCCCGCCAGGTCGGCCGGGTCGTGGAAGAACAGCCGGTCGGTGCCGTCCGAGCGCACCACGCGGTCGCCCAGCAGGCACAGCCCCCAGCCCTCGCCGTCGACGGGCACCTCGCGCAGCGGCCGCAGCGTCGCCCGGTCCCACTCGACCGCCACCCCGTCCTGCCAGGTCAGCTGCCAGATCCGGTCCCCGACGACGGTGATGCCCTCCCCGAAGTACGCCGGCGGCAGCGGGCTCGCCGCCCGCACCGCGCCCGTCGCCGGGTCCAGCGCGCGCAGCTGCGAGCGCCCCACCCGGCCGGTCCCCTCGTAGAGGGTCCCGTCGCGCAGCTCCAGGCCCTGGGTGAACGCCTGCGGGTCGTGCGGGACCTCGGCGAGGACCTGCGGACGGACCACCGGAACGGGGCCCGGGGCGGGCAGCCCCGTCGCCGGGGCCGCGGCCCCGCAGGCCGCCAGGGCCAGCAGGAGGGGGAGCAGCCCCGTCACGGAGGGGCGGCGGAGCAGCGCTCGGGCGGGCACCCGCCCAGGATGCCCGGGCACGGGTGGCACACTGGTGAGGTGAGCACTGGTGAGGTGGGTGTCGAGGTCGGCGACTCCGGTGACGAGCGGGCGGAGACGCCGCAGCCCCGGGTGACACCCGCGCCGTCGCACCTGTTCGACGCGGTGGACGAGGCGCGGGCCGCGGCCGTCGAGGAGGCGGCCGACGAGCTGGGTGACGAGGCGGCCGTGGCCGCCGTCGGCGCGCACCTGGGCACGACCGCCGAGGACGACGGCTCGGTCACCCATTCCTTCGCCGCACACCTGCCCGGCTACCGCGGCTGGCGGTGGGCGGTCACCGTCGCCGCCGCGGCCGGTGACGGGCCGGTGACGGTCTCGGAGTCGGTGCTGCTGCCCGGCTCGACCGCGCTCGTCGCGCCCGACTGGGTGCCGTGGGACCAGCGCGTGCGCCCCGGTGACCTCAAGCCCGGCGACCTGCTGCCCACCCCGGCCGACGACCCCCGCCTGGTACCGGGCTACGTCGACTCCGGGGACCCGGCCGTCGACGCGCTGGCCCGCGAGGTCGGCCTCGGCCGCGAGCGGGTGCTGTCGTTCGAGGGCCGCATCGCCGCCGCCGAGCGCTGGCAGGACGGGGAGCGCGGCCCGGCCGCCGACCTCGCCCGGTCCGCCCCCGCGTCCTGCGGGACCTGCGGGTTCCTGGTGCCGCTCGCCGGGTCGCTGCAGGGCGTGTTCGGGGTCTGCGCGAACGGCTCCTCCCCGGCCGACGCCCAGGTCGTCGCCGTCGGCTTCGGCTGCGGCGCGCACTCCTCGGTCGCCGAGCAGCCCGGCTCCCCGGTCCACGTCTCGGCCCTGGTCTACGACGACGGCGTCGACCTCGAGCCGGTCGGGTCCTGAGCCCTCCCGGCGTCGCGGACGGCACCGACCCGTTCGGCACGGCGGCGCTGCGGGACGGGGTCCTGGCGGCCTGGTCGTCGTCGCCGACCCGGTTCCGTGAGGACGTCAACGCCGAGGACGACCTGCGCCGCGGCGGGTACGCCGACACCTGGGTCGCCGAGCTGCTCCAGAACGCCGCCGACGCCGCGCTCGCCGCGGACCTGCCCGGCCGGGTCCGGGCCGTCGTGGTGGACGGAGAGCTGCGCGTCGCCAACACCGGTGCCCCGCTCGACGCCGCCGGGGTCGCCGCGCTCGCCGCGCTGCGGGCCTCGGCCAAGCGGGACG
>NZ_WWFY01000693.1:0-3623 GCF_009864975.1 Pseudonocardia sp. SID8383 | reverse complement strand
CGGGTCACGTGGGTCGGCTCACTCGCACGCGACGCCGTCGCCGTCGCGGTCGAGGCCCGAGCGGTAGCCCGGGTCGCCGCTGCTCAGCGGGGCAGCTCCGGCGGCGCGGGCCGCGGCGCAGTTCGTGTAGTAGGCCGAGCCGCCGCCGGACGAGCCGGAGGACGACGAGCCGGAGGAGACCAGGGGCTGCGGCGCGGCCGGGACGTAGGGCCGGTCGACGTCGGTGTCGGCGACCAGCGGCGCGGCCTGCGGGGCGGACTCGGTGACCGGGGCGCTCTGCGGCACCACGACCGGAGCGGGCGGGACCGGCGGGGCGGCGGCCTCGCCGATCGTGATCGGGTCACCGGCGGAGGCGAGCGCCGCGGGGCCGGGCAGCTGGGTGGTGACGGTCCCGGCGGCGACCCCGGCGACCGAGCCGGTCGACGGGCCGAGGACGACCTGGGTGAATCCGGCGGCACGGAGCGTGTCCCGCGCCTGCACGTCGGTCATCCCGACGACGTTGGGCACCGTCAGCAGCACCGGTGCCGCCGGGGCGGCGGGAGCGGCCGGGGCCGCCGCGAGCGGACGCACCGGAGCGGTGGCCGCGCCCACGATCCCGAGGACGGTCATGAGCACACAGAGCGCGGTGGCCGTCCAGCCGAGCACGATGCCGACCGTCGAGCGGCCCGGCGTCGACGCCCCGCCGGCCCGGAAACGGGCGCGGCCGGCGTGCGACAGCAGCGCGGCGGGCACCGTGACCAGCAGGCCGAGCACCGGCACGAACCCGACCACCATCCCCAGCACCGAGAGCCAGAAGCCGGCAGTGGCGGGGGTGTTCCCGCGGGTCGCCGGGACCGGCTCGGCGACGGTCGTCCAGGGCTGGGTGGCGGTCATGACTGGTCCCCTCGTGGTGGCCCGACCGGAGCTGCTCCCGCTCCGACGAACGGCCTATCGAGGGGCGTGACGCGGCCATTACCGCCCGTCATCAGGGTTGATGACTAGGGAGTGAGCACGAGCTTCCCGACCGCGGAGCGCTCGGCGTACGCGCGGGTCGCGGTCGCCGCGTCGGCCAGCGGCAGGGCCCGCGGGCGGGCCGGGTGCAGCTCCCCGGCACCGATCCGGCGCAGCACGTCCTCGGCCAGGTCCCGCGACGCGGCGGGGTCGGTGCGCGACCAGTCGCCCCAGTCGACGCCGACGACGGTCCGGTTCCGCAGCAGCACGACGTTCGCGGGCAGCTTCGGGATCGCGCCGGAGGTGAAGCCCAGCACACAGAACCGGCCGCCGGCGCCCAGCGCCCGCAGCGCGGCCTCCGCGGCGTCGCCGCCGACCGGGTCGATCACGACGTCCGCGCCACCGCCGGTGTGCTCGCGGATCGTGTCCTTGAGGGCGTCGTAGCCGACGGCGGCCTCGGCCCCGGCGGCGAGCGCGGCCGCGCGCTTGTCCGGTGTGGACGCGAGGGCGAGCACCCGCGCCCCGGCGGCGCGGGCGTGGTCGACCGCGGCCTGCCCGATCCCCCCGCTCGCCCCGAGCACGACGACCCACTCGCCCGGGCGGACGGTGACCCGGTCCCGGAAGGCGAAGGCGATCGTCCCGTGGCTCTCCATCGAGCTGGCCGCGACGCCCGCGTCGACCCCGTCGGGCACCGGGACCAGGCGCTCCTCCGGGACGACGACGTGGCTGGCGAACCCGCCGAAGCTCGTGAGCAGGGCGGCGACCCGCCTGCCGTCCGGGGTCGTCCCGGCGACCGCGGTGCCGGGTGTGAACGGCAGCGGCGGTCGTAGCTGGTAGCCGCCGCGGGCGATCAGCCCGTCGACGAAGCTGACCGCGGCGGCCTCGACGGCGACGAGCACCTCGCCCGGTCCCGGCTCCGGGTCCGGCTCCTCCACCAGCTCGAACCGCTCCGGATCGGCGAACTCCCGGCAGAGCACCCGTCGCACCACGCCTCCTCGCGTCGCCCACTACGTCCGTGGGCGAGCCTCGCACGGGGGTGCCCGGCGGTGATCGTCGGTGTGGCCGCGGTCATGGCGGGGCGGCGGGCGCGGCCCCGGAAGCCTTCGTGATCCACTGTCGCCCGGGGCCCGGCCTTCCTCCCGCCGGGTCCGCCGAGGGAGGAGCATGGTGGGCGTGTCGTCCGACCGCACGGAACCCGGGGCCGCGGACGACCTCCGGTCCGACGGCCGCAGTACGCGCTGGGACGCGCACCGCGCGCGCCGTCGGGAACAGGTGGTCGACGCCGCACTGGTCGTGCTGGGCCGCGATGGGCAGGACTTCGGCCTGGACCAGGTGGCGCACGAGGCGGGCGTGACCAAGCCGGTGATCTACCGGCACTTCGGCGACCGGGCCGCGCTGCTCGACGCGATGGCGGAGCGCGCGACCGACCGTCTGATGGAACGGCTCATGCCCGCCCTCTACCGGGAGTGCGCGGCCTGGAAGCGGATCTACGACTCGGTCGACGCGGTCATGGGCTTCCTCGACGACTCACCGGGCGTCGACCTGCTGTTCCGCCGCCGCCTGCCCGGGCAGCGGGGGGAGGTGGTCGACGCCGGCCGGGAGTTCATCGCCTCCGCGCTGACCGGGCTGCTCGGGTCCTACGCCGAGGTGCTCGGCCTCGACGATCCCGAGCTGGTCCGGGTGTGGTCGCAGTCGCTGGTCGGCGCGGTCCAGGGGACCGCGGAGTGGTGGCTGCGGGGCCGGGCGACCGGGAACGCCCCCGGGCGCGACATCGTCACCACCCACCTGACGGACCTGATCTGGACCCAGATCGAGGGGGTGGGGCGACAGCGGGGGTTGACTCTGAGTCGCGAATCACTACTCCCTGTGAGAGTCATGCCGAAATAGGCGTTACTCAGCGTATAGGGTACCGTCGCGAGCCGGTCGCCCCGGCAGGTCCCGGACCCTCGTGGCGACCGCCGGATGTATCTGCGCACGGGCCCCGTCGCCGGGGAACTCCGGGCGCGCAGTCGTGCGGAGGGGGAGCCATGTCCGAGGGGGCTAACGGCGGGGGCCGGCCCGGTCCTGTGCCGGTCGACGATCTGGCGCCGGGCGGTCCGCGGGCGAAGGCCCAGGGCTGCCTGTGCTCGGTACTGGCGAACGCGGCGTTCCGGGCCGGGGCCGAGAGCAGGCCCTGTATCGACCCGCGCTGCCCGATGCACGCCGACCCGTCCGAGGACTGATCCCACCACGGTGGGGCGCCCCGGCGCTCCGCCCTTCCGGGCAGGGCGGGGTTCACCTCGGGGGATGTGTCCCCGCCCTGCCGCCTCCCATCCGCAGGAGACGATCGTGTTCGACCTGGAGCGCGTGACCGCAGAGCTGCACCGTGAACTCGGCGTGGTCCGCGAGGAACGCCCCGGTGTCCGGCATGCCGGGCTCGTCACCCAGCTGCGTCTGGCGGGGGAGGTCGGCGTCCGCGACGGCAGGACGACGATCCACGCCGAGTTCGACGCCCCGGCCCCCGCGCTGCGGATGCGCTCCGAGCTCGGGGCGCTGCACGGTCGCGGCGGGCTGCGGGCCGAGGTCGTGACCGGCGGCGGGGCGATCCTGCGCTACCAGGTGCGGGTCACGGCGCCGGGGACCGACCTGGCCCGGGCGACGGGTCTGGTCGACCGGACCGGACGGCCGGTGCTCGGCCTGCCACCCGCCGTCGT
>NZ_WWFY01000692.1:0-2379 GCF_009864975.1 Pseudonocardia sp. SID8383 | reverse complement strand
CGGGGCCGACGGCGGGCGGCGCGGAGAGGATCTCGGCGATCCGCCCGGCCGAGGCCCGCGCCTGGGCGAAGCGCGCCCCGGCGATGCCGAGGGTCTGCAGCGGCCCGACGAGGAACTGGGCGAGCCCGACCGCGGAGACCAGGTTGCCGACGGTGATGGACCCGTCGAGGGCGAGCAGGCCGCCCACGAGCGCGATGACCGCGAGGAACAGGCCGTTCGCGAGCTGGACGGTGCCGAGGAAACCGGCCTCGGCGCGGGTCGCCCGCAGCGTGGCGCCCAGCGCGGTGCGGCTGCTGGCCGCGTACTGCTCGGCCGCGGCGGGCCCGGCGCCCAGTCCCTTGAGGACGCGGATCCCGGACACCAGGTCGGCTGCGGTGCCCGCCGCGCGTGCGGCCCGCTCCTGCTCGGCGCCGCTGCGCCGCTCCAGCGGCCGGCCGACCCGGCCGATCAGCCACAGCAGCGGCGGGGTGCCGAGCAGGATGAGCAGGCCCAGGGGGAGCGAGATCCGCAGCAGCGCGACGGCGGCGACGACGAGCGCCGCCGCCGCGGCCGCCGCCGTCGGGATCCAGAAGTTCATCACCGCGACCCGCTTGGCGTCGGCGACGGCGATCGAGGTGACCGAGCCGGGCAGCCTGCCGGTCTCGGCGCCGCCCCGGTGGTCCAGCAGCCGCGCCGCCACACGGGTGCGGAGCCCGGCGTCGGCACGCAGGTCGGCGTGCAGGGCCTGCCGCGCGCCGAACCGGTAGCTGTAGGACAGCATCGCGAAGTCCGCGGCCAGTACCAGCAGCCAGATCACCAGGCTGCCGACGTCGCCGGTCGCGACCGCGCGGTCGATCACCACGCCCACCAGGACCGGTACCAGCGCCTCACCCACCTGGTGCCCGCAGAGCAGGACGGTGGCCGCGGCGACCCGGCCGCGGAACGACCTGATCGTGCTGCGGACCACCTCGCGTGCGGTGACCCGTGCGTCACCGGTGCCCCTGTGCTCGGTCATGAAGAGAGGCTAACCTCACCAGCGCGTGGCGATCATGAGGGCGGGGTGTGTCTCGCCGCTCCCCGGTCGGCGCACCGGTCGCCGCCCGTCATCGGGTCCCGTCCCAGGAGGAGGTCGACACCTCGTGCGTGTCGTGTTGTTCGGATACCAGAAGTGGGGAGCCCGGCTGCTCGCCGACCTGCTGGACTCGCGGCACGAGGTGGTGCTCGTCGTCAGCCACCCGGAGGAGGGCGAGCCGTCCCCGGTGATCTTCCAGGAGTCGCTCGGTGACCTGGCCCGTGAGCACGGGATCCCGGTGCTCTACCGGGAGAAGGCCGTGGACGCCGAGCTGGTCACCGCGATCACCGGGTCCGGTGCCGAGATCGGGGTGGCCTGCAACTGGCGCACCTGGATCTCCCCGCAGGTGTTCTCCGCCCCGCCCCGCGGGACGGTCAACACCCACGACTCGCTGCTCCCGCGCTACGCCGGGTTCTCCCCGCTGAACTGGGCGCTGATCAACGGCGAGAGCCAGGTGGGCGTGACCGCGCACTGGATGGACGCCGAGCTCGACCGCGGCCCGATCATCTGCCAGCGCACGGTGCCGGTCACCCCGACCGACACCACCGAGGACCTGTTCGAGCGCACCGTGCTCCTGTTCGGACCGCTCGCGCTCGAGGCGTTCGACCGGGTCGAGCACGGTCCGCACGAGTGGCTCACCCAGGACCCGGCGCACGCGTCGTTCTTCCACAAGCGGGCCGACGAGGACAACCGCATCCCCTGGGACCGTCCGGCGGCCGACCTGGTCAACCTGGTGCGCGCGCAGACCGGGCCGTACCCGAACGCCTGGTGCCTGCACGACGGGGCGCGGCTGCGGGTGCTGGAGGCGACCGTGTCGCGGGAGCGCTGCGGCGGGACCAACGGGCGGATCTTCGCCCGCGAGGGGAGCGGGGTGGTCGTCGTCGCCGGGCCGGACGCCTGGCGTGGCGGCCAGTACGGCCTGGTCCTGCAGCGGGTCAAGGACGCCGACGGGGTCGAGCACGTCGCCGGCGACCACTTCCGCCGCATGGGGGGTTACCTGACCTGATGACTCCCGACGCCCGCCGGGAACGGATCCTGCGACACGCCCTCCTCGACATCGGCGCCGATCCGGCGCCGGGTCCGCTGGTCCTGCCGTTGCCCGCGGTGGGGATGGACGTCGTCGCCGAGGTCGAGCACGCCTCGCCGGTCGGCCTGCACCGGTTCTCCCGGATCGCCCTGGCCACGACCGACGGTGCCGTCGACCCCCACCCGGGTCCCGACGAGCTGGCCGCCGCGCTGCGTACCGAGCTCGCCGCCCGCGGCGGCCCCGGACCGCTGCCGCCGGGTCCGGTCCCGGCGGCCGCCGACGGTCCCGCCCCGGAACAGGG
>NZ_WWFY01000691.1:0-2706 GCF_009864975.1 Pseudonocardia sp. SID8383 | reverse complement strand
CGGCGCTCCCGGATGCGACGGGCGCGCTCGGCGGCGCGCCGCTCCTGCTCGGGATCACGGCGGCCCGGCGAGCGGGCACCGTCCCGGGCCCGGTCGTCGCCGGTGTCCTGCTCGTCGCTGCTCATCGTGCCCCCGCTGTGCCGCCGCCGTGTCGCGCGCTCACCCCTCGCCGGCGAGCTCCCGCAGGATCTCCGGCCCGAGCGCGGTGACGTCACCGGCGCCCATGGTGAGCACAACGTCGCCGTCGGTCGCGAGCGCGGCGATCGCCGCGGGTGTCCGCTCCCACGAGGGGGCTCGGTGCACCCGCCCGGCCGGCAACGTCACCGCGTCGGTGATGAGCGCCGGACCGACGCCGGGTTCGGGATCCTCCCGGGCACCGTAGACGTCGAGCACCATCACCTCGTCCGCCAGCGACAGCGACGCGCCGAACTCGGCGGCGAACAGCCGGGTGCGGGAGTACAGGTGCGGCTGGAACGCGACCAGGACGCGGCCGCGTCGCCCCTCGCGGACCGGCGCGGCCTCGCGGGCGGCGCGCAGGGTGGCGGCGACCTCGGTGGGGTGGTGGGCGTAGTCGTCGTAGACCGACACGCCGCGGGCGCGGCCCTTGAACTCGAACCGGCGCTGCACCCCGCCGAACCCGGCGAGGCCCTCCAGCAGCACGGCCGGGTCGGTCCCGACGGCGACGCCGGCGAGGAACGCACCGAGCGCGTTGAGGACCATGTGCTCGCCCGGGACGCCGAGGGTGAGCTCGTGCTCGGCGTCGCCGGTGCGGAACCGCGCACGGCAGCCGGTGCCGTCCGGGGTGAACTCGAGCAGCCGGGCGTCGTGCGGGCCGGTCGCGGTGCGGCCGTAGCGCAGCACGGTGACGCCCGACTCCTCCGCTCGCACCGCGACCTCGGCGGACCCCGGGTCGTCGGCGCAGGCGACCAGCGTCGCGCCGGGCACCAGCCGGTCCAGGAACCGCTCGAACACCGCCCGGTAGGCGGCCTCGTCGCCGTGGTGGTCGAGGTGGTCGGGCTCGACGTTGGTGACGATCGCGACCGACGGGGCGAACGCGGTGAACGAGCCGTCGCTCTCGTCGGCCTCGACGACGAACACGTCGCCGCTGCCGTGGTGGGCGCCCGACCCGGACACCGACAGGTCGCCGCCGATCGCGAACGACGGGTCGGCCCCGGCGTGCTGCAGGGCGACGGTGACCATCGACGTCGTCGAGGTCTTGCCGTGCGTCCCGGCGACGGCGACCAGCCGCCGTCCCTCGGTGAGCGCGGCCAGTGCGACCGCCCGGTGGACGACGTCGTAGCCGCGCTCGCGGGCGGCGGCCAGCTCCGGGTTGGTCTCCCGGATCGCGGTGGAGACGACCACGGTCGGCGGGGTCTCGCCGTCGTGGCGCAGGTGGCCGGCGTCGTGCCCGGTCTCGACGCGTGCGCCGAGCGCGCGCAGCGCGGTGACCGTGCGGGAGTCCCGCGCGTCGGACCCGGAGACGGTCGCTCCGCGGGCGAGCAGGATCCGCGCGATCCCGCTCATCCCGGCGCCGCCGATCCCGATGAGGTGGACGTGGTCGGAGAGCACGCTCACCGGCCCGCCACCTCCATGACGATGCGGGCGATCTTCTCGTCGGCCTCGCCGTGCCCGGCGGCGCGGGCGCGGCGGCCCATCGCGAGGGCCAGGTCGGGGTCGGTGAGCATCGGCATCAGCTCGTCGATCGCGCGTTCGCCGTTCATGTCCTCGTCCTGCACGAGCTTGCCGCCCCCGGCCTCGACGACCGGGCGGGCGTTGAGCGCCTGCTCACCGTTGCCGTGCGGCAGCGGCACGTACACCGCGGGCAGCCCGACGGCGGTGAGCTCGGCGACGGTGGTCATGCCGGACCGGCCGAGGACGACGTCCGCGGCGGCGTAGGCGAGGTCCATCCGCTCGATGTAGGGCACCGGCACGTAGCCGGGCCGCGGGTCGGCGGGGGTGCCGTTCTTCCCGTACGCGTGCAGGACCGAGATGCCCCGCTCGGTGAAGGCGGGCAGGGCCCCGGCGACCGCGTCGTTCAGGGTACGGGCACCCTGCGAGCCGCCGAAGACCAGCAGCACAGGGCCGTGCGGGGGGAGGTTGAAGTACGTCCGGGCCTCCGGCCGCAGCGACGCCCGGTCCAGGGTGGTGATCGAGCGGCGCAGCGGCATCCCGACCACCTCCTCGTTCGCGAGTCCGGTGCCGGGCACCGCGACGCAGACGGCGGAGGCGAACCGCGCACCGACCTTGTTGGCGAGCCCGGCGCGGGCGTTGGCCTCGTGCACGACGATCGGCACCCGGCCGCGGGCGCCGAGGTAGGCGGGCAGCGAGACGAACCCGCCGAACCCGACGACGACGTCGGCCTCCGCCGCCTCCAGCACCTCCCGGACCCGCTTCACCGCGCCCCGGACGTTGCCGGGGAGCTTGAACAGGTCGGCGGTGGGCTTGCGGGGCAGCGGCACCGGCGGGATCAGCTCGAGCGGGTAGCCGCGGGCCGGGATCAACTGGGTGTCGAGGCCCTTCTCGGTACCGAGCGCGGTGACCCGGGCTCCCGGCACGAGCCGCCGGATCGCGTCGGCGACGGCCAGCGCGGGCTCGATGTGCCCGGCCGACCCACCCCCGGCGACGACGACCGACAGGCCGCCCCGCACCGGCGCCGGCGCCTGCTCCCCCGCGGGTCGCGTGGTGGCGGGGCCGAAGGTGCGGGTC
>NZ_WWFY01000690.1:0-3666 GCF_009864975.1 Pseudonocardia sp. SID8383 | reverse complement strand
TCGCCGGCGACGACGTCGCGCAGCCGCCGCAGCTCCCCGGCGCCGCTCACGCCCGGCTCCCGGCCGCGACGACGCGGGGCTCGGTGTCGGCGACCGATCCGCGGCGCAGCCACAGCAGCCCCGCGACGAGCAGCCCCAGGGCGCCGCCCGTCGCGTATCCGCCCGGCCCGACGAGGTCGATCATGACGCCGGACAGGGCCTGCCCGACCGAGACCCCGAGCACCGCGGCCATCACCATCCAGTTGAACGCCTCGGTCGCCGACCCCGCCGGAGCGGTCTGCTCGACGCCGAGGGAGTGCGCGGTGACCTGCGGGGTGATCAGCGCGCCGGCGACCATCATCACCACGGCCAGCAGCACCAGCGAGCCGAGCGGGGAGACGAGCCCCATCGCCGTCACCAGGACGGCGAAGCCGGCGAGCAGGACCGGCAGCCGCAGATGCAACGGCCGCGGCCAGGGCCGCATCCCGTAGAGCACCCCGGTCAGCACCGAGACCACCGACCAGAGCGAGAGCAGGACCCCGCCGGCGGCGGGCGAGCCGGCGAACGCGGTCGCGGCGATCACGCCGACCTCGGCGGTCCCCGCCACCAGCCCGAACCCGAGCGACGCCAGCGCCACCGTCCGCAGCCCGGGGCGCCGGAACACCCCGAGCAGCCCGGCCTCGACCGGCAGCGACCCGTCGGCGCGCTCGGCGCGGATGCGGGCCGAGCGGCGTCGTACGGCGGCGGTCAGCGCGAACCAGGTGGTACCGACGATCTCCGCGGTCGCCGCGACGACGAGCGCGGTGCCCGGCCACGGCGTCGCCACCACCAGCACCGCGGCCAGCGCGGGACCCATGATGAAGAAGATCTCGAGGCTGATCGCCTCGTAGGTGTAGGCGGCCTCGCGGCGCGGCCCGGGCGGGGTCAGGTCCGACCACAGCGCCCGCGACGATCCCTCGAACGCCGGCGTCGCGAGCCCGGTGACGACCGCGACCGCGACGGTGAGCGGCAGCGCCGCCCGGTACTCGATGCTCAGCACCAGCCCGGTGACGCACAGCAGGTAGACCGCGACGAGCACCAGCATCGGCCGGGTCGGGCCCAGCCGGTCCAGCACCCGCCCCTGCACGACCGTGCCGACCGCGGTCCCGACCAGCAGCGCCGCGGAGACCGCTCCGGCGACGGCGTAGGAGCCGTGGACCTCACGGACGTAGAGCAGCGTGGCGAGACTGTGCATCGCGATCGGGAACCGACCGAGGACGGAGGCACAGACCGGCGCGGCCGCCCCGGGGGTGCCCAGGGCGGCGCGGTAGTCGGAGAGAGCGGCGGGCACGCCCCAGCATCACATGATCTGGGACGCCCGTACCAGAGAATTCAGCGCGCGCGCCGCGCGAGCCGCTCCGGCTCCAGGATCAGCACGCTCTTGCCCTCGAGACGCAGCCAGCCACGGTGCGCGAAGTCGGCGAGCGCCTTGTTCACGGTCTCGCGGGAGGCGCCGACGAGCTGGGCGATCTCCTCCTGCGTGAGGTCGTGGGTGACCCGCAACAGCCCCGACTCCTGGGAGCCGAACTGGCGCGCGAGCTGCAGGAGCGACTTCGCCACACGGCCCGGCACGTCGGTGAAGATCAGGTCGGCGAGCATGTTGTTGGTGCGGCGCAGGCGACGGGCCAGCACGCGCAGCAGCTGCTCGGCGATCTCCGGACGCTTGCCGATCCACTCCCGCAGCGCGCTGCGGTCCATGGTGTAGCAGCGCACCTCGGTGACCGCGGTCGCCGACGACGTGCGCGGGCCCGGGTCGAAGATCGACAGCTCGCCGAACATGTCCGACGGGCCGGCCACCATGAGCAGGTTCTCCCGGCCGTCGGGGGACTTCCGGCCGAGCTTCACCTTCCCGCCCGACACGATGTAGAGGCGGTCACCGGGCTCACCTTCGGAGAAGATGACCTGCCCGCGGGAGAACTCGGCAGTCTCCAGAGCTTCGGCCAGCGCCTCGGCGGCCTGGGGCTCCACACCTTGGAAGATCCCTGCCCGGATCAGAACCTCGTCCACTGCAATGCTCCTCGTTCACCGGCCGTATCGTCACGGCGGGTCGTCGGCGCGTCAGTGTAGAGGTCTTCGCCACACACGTGCGCACCACTGGCCCGATCGGATTGACATCCGATCGGGTCCGATTCGTCGCGGGGCGCTGTCACGCACCCGTACGCGATCTTGTCAGGCCGACGGGACCTGGCTCCGACGAGCCCCCCGGCGGCGCCGGTTACGCAGCCGGAACAGCTCCAGCGCGCGGCCCGTGCCGGACCGGAACAGGGCACGGACCTCGTCCGGACGCGGCTGTTCGAGCATCTCGTCCAGCTCGTCCTGGCGCACGGTGGACTCCCGCATGCGGGACTCCACGCGCTCCATACCGAGCGCGAAGAACATCACGAGCAGCGGGACGAGAACGCTCAACCAGGCAGTCATGGCAACTCCGATCCTCCCGTACGGGTTCGCAGCCCGGCCGGTCGGGGGTGGCCGCGTCGCCGTCTTCGTGACGCGACCGTGACCTCGTAGCCCGTTCGGCGCACACCCGGCCGGGTGCGCGCACCGCTCGTCGGACGCGTCGCCGCGCCGGCCGGTCGAACACCACCCGGCGTGGACCGGACGGCGCCCGGCGGCGAGCGGTGCACGGCGCGACACCGTGACACGACTGTCGGTGCCCACCCGTACGCTCGGTCACGTGAGCACCTCCGCCGGACGGCCGTCGCGGGCGTCGCGGCCCACCCCCCGCGCCGCCGCCGGTCTGGCCGCGCGCGTCGCGGCCGGGGAGAGCCCGATCGGGCGAGCGCGCCGGGTCAACCGCATCCTCCGGTCGCTGGCGGAGGCCTATCCGCACGCGCACTGCGAGCTGGACTTCACCACCCCGCTGGACCTCGCCGTCGCGACGATCCTGTCCGCGCAGTGCACCGACGAGCGGGTCAACCAGGTCACCCCCGCGCTGTTCGCCCGGTACCCCACCGCCGCGGACTACGCGGGCGCCGACCGGACGGAGCTCGAGGAACTGATCCGCTCCACCGGCTTCTACCGGAACAAGGCGACGTCGCTGACCGGGCTGGGCGCCGCCGTCGTCGAGCGGCACGGCGGGGAGCTGCCGTCGACGCTGGACGAGCTGGTGAAGCTGCCCGGCATCGGGCGCAAGACCGCAAACGTCATCCTCGGCAACGCGTTCGGCGTCCCCGGGATCACCGTCGACACCCACTTCGGACGCCTGGTCCGCCGCTGGGGCTGGACGACCGAGGAGGACCCCGTCAAGGTCGAGCACGCGATCGGCGAGCTCGTCCCGCGGCGGGACTGGACGATCGTGTCCCACCACGTGATCTTCCACGGCCGCCGGGTCTGCCATGCGCGCAAGCCGGCCTGCGGCGCCTGCACACTCGCGGCGGACTGTCCCGCCTTCGGGCTCGGCCCCACCGACCCGGGCGAGGCCGCGGCGCTGGTCAAGGGCCCGGAGCGGGACCACCTGCTCGCACTCGCGGGGATCGCGGGGCCGCCCGGGGACGGCCGGTGACCCGGACAGGCGCCTCCCGCTCCGAGATCGTCTCGACCGTGGTCGTCGTCGTCCTGGTGGCGATCGCGGTCTGGGCGCTGTGGCCCTCGGGCCCCGCCCCCGGCGGGAGCGGCGGCGCCGGGCCCGCGGCGAGCGCCGCCCCGGCC
>NZ_WWFY01000689.1:0-3317 GCF_009864975.1 Pseudonocardia sp. SID8383 | reverse complement strand
CCGGCGGCCGGGTCGGCGTCGTCGAGCAGCCGGGCGCCCAGCGCGGCCTGCAGCGGGACGGCGAGGACGAGCGCGGCCCGGCGGGCCAGCGCCGGGCCGGTCAGCAGCGGTGCGGTCACCGGGCCGAGTGTGCGCCCCGGGGGTGGCCGGGCGTCGACGTCCGGATGACGATCCGGGGCCGGTGGCTGCGAGGATCGCCGGCATGGGAGGCAACCGACGGGCGGTGGTGGTCGGCGCCGGGATCGCGGGCCTGAGCTGCGCGGTCCGGCTGCGGGAGCGGGGCTGGTCGGTACGGGTGCTGGCCGACGCGCCGGTGGAGGCGTCGACGTCGCACCTGGCCGCGGCGGTGTGGTTCCCGACCCGCGCCGGGCCGCGGGACAAGGTCCTCGACTGGGGCCGGCGCACCTTCACCGAGCTGGCCCGACAGGCCGCCGACGGCGTCCCCGGCGTCGTGATGCGGGAGTCGCTGACCCTCTACCGGACCGAGCCGGAGCCGCAGTGGTGGGCCGACGCCGTCGGCGAGGTCCGCCCGGCCCGGCCCGGCGAGCTGCCGCCCGGCTACGCCCACGGCCTGCGTTTCGCGGTGCCGCTGGTCGAGATGCCGGTGCACCTGCCCTGGCTGGCCGCCGAGGCCGGGCGCCGCGGGATCGTCCTGGAACGCCGCCGCGTCACCTCGCTCGACGAGGCCGGCCGGGACGCCGACCTCGTCGTGCACTGCTCCGGGATGGGCGCGCGCACCCTGGTCGGTGACACCACGGTGACCCCGGTGCGGGGACAGATCGTGCGCGTCACCAACCCCGGCCTGACGATGTCGGTCCGCGACGAGGCGCACCCCGGCGGACGCGCGTACGTGCACCCCCGCGCGCACGACTGCGTCCTCGGCGGCACCCTCGACGACGGCGTCTGGGACGCGACGCCGGACCCGGCCGCCGGCGAGGCGATTCTACGACGCTGCCGCGACATCGTCCCCGCCCTGCGTGACGCCGAGGTCCTGGAGCACCTCGCGGGCCTGCGCCCGGCCCGCCCGGAGGTGCGGCTGGAGGCCGAGCCCGCCACCGCGACCCTGCCGCGGGTGATCCACGACTACGGGCACGGCGGTTCCGGCATCACCCTGTCCTGGGGCTGTGCCGACGACGTCGCGGACCTCGCCGACGCCCCCTGACCCGGTCAGGACATCCGCGGCTGCCCGTTCGACGCGGACAGCCCGCCGTCGACGGGCAGGTTGACCCCGGTGACGAACCGCGCGTCGGGCCCGGCGAGGAAGGCGATCACGTCGGCGACCTCGGCGGGCTCGCCGCCGCGGCCTATCGGGATGCGGTCGGCGAAGCGGGCCATCAGGTCCTCGTCGCCGGTCATGCCCTCGGTCATCTCCGTGTGGGTCAACGACGGGCTGACCGCGTTGACCCGGACCCCCTCGCCGCCGTGGTCGAGCGCCATCGCCCGGGTGAGGTTGACGACGGCGCCCTTCGCCGAGTTGTAGGCGACGTTCGCCCAGTCCCCGCCCAGCCCCGACACCGAGGTCACGTTCACGATCGACCCCCGGGTCGTGCGCAGGTGCGGCACCGCGGCGCGGGAGGCGAAGAAGACCCCGTCGACGTCGACGGCGTGCACGAACCGCCACTGTTCGGTCGAGGTCTGCTCCGCGGTGCCCGGCCGGGCGACCGCGGCGTTGTTGACCAGCGTGTCCAGCCGCCCGAAGCCGGACGCGACCTCGTCGACGAGGTGGGTGATCGCCTCCTCGTCGGACGAGTCGGCGACCAGCACGTGCATCCGTTCGGCGACCGCCGGGTCGGCGCCGGCCACCACGTCGTCGTGCTTCTCCTTCGTCCGCCCGGTCAGCACGACCGTGGCCCCGTCCGCCGCGAACCGCCGCGCGGTGGCGGCGCCGATGCCCGAGCCCGCTCCGGTGACGATCGCGACCGTGCCGTCCTTCGTTCCCATGATCGGCGGGTACCCGGGGTGGGCTCACACGATGCAGAAGTCGTTGCCCTCCGGGTCGGCCATCCACAGGTGGTCCACATGTGGAGAACCCGGGGACAGGTGCTCCTCGACGACCCGGGCGCCGAGCGCGCACAGCCGTCGTGCTTCCGCCGCCAGGCGCTCGCCGCGCAGCTCGGCGGGCAGATGCCGGCCGCCGGAGACCTGCAGGTCCGGGTGCAACCGGTTCTTCACCGTGCGGGGCTCGTCGACCCGCAGGAACGAGATCCGCGGGCCCGCGCCGTCCGGGTCGCTGATCGCGGCGACGTCACCCCACTCGTCGGCAGGCACCTCGTGGTGGATCATCCACGCCTCCCAGGTCTCGAACCCGGTCGGCGGAGGGGCGGGGGCGTAGCCGAGCGCGGCACTCCAGAACTCCGCGAGCAGGCGTGCGTCGGCACAGTCGACGGTGATCGTCCAGGGGGTCGCCATGGGTGGAGGCTACGGCCGAACCCCGACCGTTCCGCGTGGCGCGGGTCGCGCCGACGCCCGGTCACGGGGTAACTTTCCGCATCCGATCACCCGGTGCACCGGTGGAGGGCGAGTGAACGGACAACCGCCCGGCAACGGAGTGCGACGACTGAGCCTCCGCATGGGGTCGGCGGCCGACGTCGAACGGTTCGCCGCGGAGTTCTACGCAGGCGCGGTCGTACGGCCGGTGGGCGACGGCCGCGACTTCGAAATGGGAAACGAGACCGTCGCCGCCCCGGGGTTCTCGCTGAGCGATCTGTGGGTCACCGCCGAGATCGACGCGACGGTCGACCCGGTCGAGAACGCCTTCATGATCGATCTGGTGCAGGGCGGACGCATGCGCCTGGGCACCGAGGCGTACGGCACCGTGCTGCTGCAGCCCGGCGACGTCGGCGTGCTCCCGCCCGAGGGCCGCTTCCGGGACCTCGCCGAGGACATCGACCTCGACGTCGTCGCCCTCGACACGGCGGCCCTGTCCCGCTGGGCCGGGCAGGTGCACGGCGTCGCGGTCGACCGGGTGCGGCTGTCCGGGATCACCCCGCTGAGCGGGGCGCACGCGCAGCGCTGGGCCACAACCGTGGTGAACGTGCGCGACCGGGTGCTCGGCAACCCGATGCTGCTGGACGGGTCCGTCGCCCTCGACGAGGCGTTCGGGCTGCTGGCCTCGCGGTTCCTGGAGACGTTCCCGAACACCGTGCTCGACGAAGCCGGCCGGCGCGGGAGCGCACGCACCCCGGCCCTGCCCTCCCGTCTGGTCCGCAGCGTGACCGAGCACCTGCGCACCCACGCGCACCGGCCGTTCGACCCCGCGGAGCTGGCCCGGCTGACCGGGGGCCCGGCCCGGGCCGCCGTCGCCGGGCTGCGGCGGG
>NZ_WWFY01000688.1:0-3693 GCF_009864975.1 Pseudonocardia sp. SID8383 | reverse complement strand
GGCCGGCGGCGGGTACGGGGCCGTTGCGCCCCGGCGCGGGCGGCCTGCCGTTCGGCGCACCGGGTCCGGAACCGTTGCGCGGGGCCGCGCCGTTCACCGGCGGCGCCCCGCGACGGACGTCCTGCTCGGCGTAGTGGTCGGCGTAGTCGTCGAAGTCGTCGATGTCGGAGTCGCCGTAGCCGGGATAGCCCGGATAGGCACCCGTCCCGGTGTCCTCGACCCCGTCCTCGGGACGGATGTCGAACATCCGACCGCGTGCGCGTCCCGGCATCTACTGGTCCCCTCCCCCGGCGACGAGCGCGGCGTTCCCGCCGGTCGAGCCGTGACCGGCGGCGCCGCGTACCGACGCGGGCAGCGCGGTGACCTCCACGAACCGGGCCGTCTCGACCCGCTGCACCACCAGCTGCGCGATGCGGTCCCCCCGGCGCAACTCCACCGGCGTGTCCGGGTCGGTGTTGACCAGGCACACCGTGATCTCGCCGCGGTACCCGGCGTCCACGGTGCCGGGCGCGTTGACGATCGACAACCCGCAGCGGGCCGCGAGGCCGGACCGCGGGTGCACGAACCCGGCGTAGCCCTCGGGCAGTGCGATCGCCACCCCGGTCCCGACGAGCGCCCGGCGCCCGGGCTGGAGGACCACGTCGGTGGTCGTCACGAGGTCGGCCCCGGCGTCCCCGGGCCGCGCGTACGCGGGGTGGGGGACGTCGGGGTCGAGCCGCGTCAGCAGGACGTCGACGGACGCTGCTGCCGGCGGCTGGTCCGGGGGAGCGGGCACGGAACCGGGCACGGCGGGCGACGCTACCCTGGGCCTCGTGAGCGAACGGGTTCCGGAGACCGACTCTGCGACGGCTGGCCCTGCTGCGTTCGACGAGCGGTTGTCCGTCCCGGTGTGGTGGTACCTGCTCGCCGTCGGGCTCGGTGTCCTGATGGGCGCGCAGATCCACATGGGCTATCCCGGCCTGCGGGCGTGGCTGGGCTATCTGGTCATGGTGCCGCTGTGCGTCGGCGTCCTGTGGTGGATGGGCCGCAGCCGCACCACCGTCCGCGACGGCGTGCTGATCTCGAACGGCCGGGAGCTGCCGCTGTCCGCGGCCGGGGTCACCGACACCGTCGCGCGCGCCGACAAGCAGCAGGCGATGGGCCCCGACCTCGACCCGCAGGCCTACGTGCTGCACCGGGCGTGGGTGGGGCCGCTGGTGCGGGTCCAGGCGACCGGCCGCGACGAGCCCTACTGGGTGCTCAGCACGCGCCGTCCCGACGCGCTGCGGGCGGCGATCGCCGCGCAGGCGCCGCACCCCCAGCAGAGCTGACCCCGCGGACACACGACGGGCCCCGGCGGAATCCGCCGGGGCCCGTCGTCGTGGTCCCGCAGTGCGGGCCCGGTCAGGCCGCGCAGTCGCGGCAGAGGAACTGCCCGCCCGAGGTGCTGGCGAGACGGCTCCGGTGGTGCACCAGGAAGCAGCTCGCACAGGTGAACTCGTCCGCCTGCTTCGGCAGGACGTTCACCGTCAGCTCCTCGCCCGACAGGTCCGCGCCCGGGAGCTCGTAGCTCTCCGCGGTGTCGGTCTCCTCGACGTCGACGACCGCGGACTGCGCCTCGTTGCGGCGCTGCTTGAGCTCGTCGAGCGAGTCCTCGGCCATCTCGTCGGCCTCATTGCGACGTGGGGCGTCGTAGTCGGTCGCCATCAGGTCTCACCCTTGCCTTACGTCCGTGCTGCTCGATTCGGCCCTCGAACAGCGGTACTTCGCATCGGTTGGTCGTCGCGTGCCGCTGAGGAACGTCGCGGGAAGCGGGTTTGTGCCCGGCTCCCGGAGTGACGCCGGTCTCACCTTCCCCGCAGGTCCGGGTGGCTCGTCCGTCGCGCGTCCTGTCGCGGCCGGTCCGGCACCGGCGGCGGGGAGGGTAGCCCAGCGTCCGGCGGGCGTCGCGGCGAGTCCCCCGATCACGCCGGGTGTCGCCCGGGCGCGGGCGCCGCCGGGCGCACTAGTGTCGCCCGGTGTGACGACGAGCGCCCGCACGCCCACGCCCGGTGCCGACCCCGCCACCGTCGGCGCGTGGCTGTCCACGGCCCTCGGCGACGAACGGTGGCGCGAGGCGCAGCTCACCTCGATCGGCGCCGGGCGGTCCAACCTGACCTACCGGGTCTCCTCCCCCGCCGGCGCCGTCGTGCTGCGTCGTCCGCCGGTCGGCGAGGTCGCCGCGACCGCCCACGACATGGGCCGCGAGCAGCGCGTGATCTCCGCTCTCGGGCCGAGCGCCGTGCCCGTCCCCGCGGTGCTGGCCGCCGACGACGGCGACGTGCTCGGCGCCCCCTGCTTCGTGATGGAGCTCGTCGACGGCGTCGTGCCGCTCGACGACCTGCCCGAGGGCTGGGCGTCCACCGAGGCGCAGCGCCGCGCCGCGGGCGACGCGCTGATGGACGTGCTGGCCGCGCTGCACGCCGTCGACCCGGCCGCGGCGGGGCTGGGTGACTTCGGTCGCCCGGACGGCTTCATGGAGCGCCAGATCCGGCGCTGGGGCACGCAGTGGGCCGCCGCCCGCGACGGCGACGACCCGGTCCCCGTCGACGCCGACGAGGAGTCCGAGCTCACCCGGCTGTCCGAGCGGCTGGCCGCCGACGTCCCCGCCGCGCAGCGGCACACCGTCGTGCACGGCGACTACCGGCTCGACAACTGCGTGTTCGACGCCGAGGACCCCGGCCGCATCCGCGCGGTGCTGGACTGGGAGATGTCCACCCTCGGCGACCCGCTGGCCGACCTCGGGCTGCTGCTCGTCTACTGGAAGCAGGAGGGCGACGACGCGGTCTGGTCCGCGGCCCAGCCGCTGCCGAGCCCGACCGGCCTGCCCGGCTTCCCGACGCGGCGCGAGCTCGTCGGGGGCTACACCGCGCGCACCGGCCTCGACGCCGGCCCGCTGCCCTGGTACGTCGGGTTCGGCGCGTTCAAGCTGGCCGTCGTGCTCGCCGGGATCCTGGCCCGGGTCCGGGCCGGGTCGGTGCCCGAGGAGATGGCCGAGGGCCTCGACGGGTCGGTCGGCCCGCTCGTCGCGCTGGGGCACCACGTCCTGGACGGAGGGTCGTTCTGATGCTTCCCACCCGTACCCGCGGCGACCGTCCCTACGAGCGGCGCCGGTCCCGCCCCATCCTGGTCACCACCGCGCTGCTGGCCGTGCTGGCCGTGGCCACGTGGGCGGTCGTGCTGGGCACCGCTTCGGACGGCTCGGCGTCGACGAACTGCCCGGCGCCGTCGTCGGGGACCCTGGCGGGCTCCGAGATCGACCGGGCCGAGCTCGACTCCGCCGCCCCCACCGCCCCGGACGACGTCCGTTTCCAGGTCCTCAACGCCGGCGGGCAGCGCGGGCAGGCGAACCTGGTCTCGGCCGAGCTGAAGGACCTGCAGTTCGGCGAGGCCGGGACGCCGGGCAACGACCCCGCGTTCCCGGAGGGGGACCTGGACTGCATCGGGCAGCTGCGCTTCGGTCCGGACGGCGCGGCGTCGGCGTCGACGCTGGCGCTCGCGCTGCCGTGCGTCGAGCTGATCCGCGACGACCGGCAGGGCGCGGTGGTCGACGTCGTCGTCGGGTCGGCGTTCACCGACGTCGCACCGGGCCGCGCGGCCCGCGACGTGCTGGACCAGCTGTCCGCGCCGGGGACCGAGGGCGGTCCGCGGGCGGACCCGGGCCTGCTGGCCCAG
>NZ_WWFY01000071.1:0-200 GCF_009864975.1 Pseudonocardia sp. SID8383 | reverse complement strand
CGGTCCCGTTCCGCTACGCCGTCCCGCTCACGGGGCCCCCGCAGTCGACGCTGGCGCTCCCCGGCCCGGGCACCTACCCGCTGCTGGTGAACCTCAACGGGACCGTCGACGGCACGCCGTCGCGCCTGGCCGGGGTCCGCACGATGCTGCCGGTGTCGTCGCTGCCGGGGGCCGCGACGACACCGGCAGCATCGTGCGGA
>NZ_WWFY01000687.1:0-3818 GCF_009864975.1 Pseudonocardia sp. SID8383 | reverse complement strand
GGCGGCACCGGCCACGGCCGCCCGTCGTGGCGGCGGTGGCGGCCGCCCGCCCGGACCGCCCGGTCGTCCCGACGGTCGCGGTCCCGGGGACGGCGGTGACGGGCGGAAGAAGCCCGGCCGTCGTCGCCGGCTCCGGCGCTGGGTGATCGGGCTCGCCGCGTTCGCGGTGATCGGCCCGCTCGTCGCGTTCGCGATCGGCTGGCTGGTGTTCCCGGTCCCCAACGCCGACGACATCGCCGTCACCCAGGTAGCGACCTTCACCTACACCGACGGCGCCCCGCTGGCGACGGTCCGGCCGGACAACGTCAACCGGATCAGCGTCGACCTGTCCCAGGTGCCGGTGCCGGTCCAGCAGGCCGTGCTGTCCGCGGAGGACCGCACGTTCTTCTCCAACCCCGGCTTCGACATCACCGGCATCGCGCGGGCGGTGATCAACCAGCTCTCCGGCGGGATCGGCGGCGGCTCGACGATCACCCAGCAGTACATCAAGGTGACCACCGGCAACGACCAGTACTCGCTGTTCCGCAAGTTCCGCGAGGTCGTGCTGGCCGCGAAGATGTCCAAGGAGATGACCAAGGAGCAGATCCTCGGCAACTACCTGAACGCGATCTACCTGGGTCGCGGCGCCTACGGCATCCAGGCCGCCAGCCAGGCGTACTTCGGGAAGAACGTCCAGGACCTGAACGCCTCCGAGGGCGCGATGATCGCCGGGCTGATCCAGTCGCCGTCGCGCTGGGACCCGGCGAAGAACCTCGAGATGTCCCAGCAGCGGTGGAACTTCGTGCTCGACGGCATGGTCGCCCAGGGCTGGATGACGCAGGCCGACCGGGCGCAGCAGAGGTTCCCGCAGTGGCGCGAGGCCTCCACGGCCGAGGGCGGTGGCATCCCCGGCGACGACAAGGGCCACATCTACAACGCGGCCCGCGCCGAGCTGGAGAAGCTCGGGATCTCCGAGACCGAGATCAACACCCAGGGTCTGACGGTCACCACGACGATCGACCCGAAGGCCCAGGAGGACGCGGCGACGGCCGTCGAGAAGATCATGGACGGCCAGCCCGGCAACCTGCGGTCCTCGCTGGTGTCGGTGAACCCGAAGACCGGCGCGATCATCGCCTACTTCGGCGGGGAGAACGGTGTCGGCCTCGACTACGCCTCGGTGCTCAAGCAGCCCGGCTCGTCGTTCAAGCCGTTCGTGCTCGCGGCGGCGCTGCAGGCGAACCCGCCGGTCGGTCTCGGCACGATCTACGACGGCTCCTCCCCCCAGGAGCTCGCCGGCACCACGGTCACCAACTCCGAGGGCGTCAGCTGCGGCCGGTGCTCGGTGAAGGAGGCCATGACCAAGTCGATCAACACGGTCTTCTACCGGATGGGCCTCGACGTCGGCCCGCAGCGGGTCGCCGACGCCGCGCACCAGGCCGGCATCCCCGCCGACCTGCTGCCGAACCCCACCGGCGGCATCTCGCTGGGTGACCGCGAGGTCCACCCCGAGGACATGGCCGCCGCCTACGGCACGTTCGCGGCCGACGGCATGAAGCGCGACCCGTTCCTGATCGCGAAGGTCACCGCCAGCGACGGTCGGGTCATCTACGACCGCGGCAGCACCGACAACGGCCAGCAGGTCATGCCGGCCGAGGTCGCCCGCAACGTCACCGAGTCCATGACCGACGTCGCGAGCTCGTCGCGGATCGGGCTGGACGGGCGTCCGGTCGCCGCGAAGACCGGCACCGTGCAGAGCAGCGTCCAGGGCCAGAACAACGACGCCTGGACCGTCGGCTACACACCGTCGGTGTCCACCGCGGTGTGGGTCGGCACCGACGACAACACCCCGATCAAGAACTCCGCGGGCCGCCCGGTCTACGGGCGGATGCTGCCCGGCTCGATCTGGCAGTCGTTCATGAACGACGTGCTGCAGGGGACGCCGGTGGAGCAGTTCTCCGACTTCGAGCCGATCGGCCAGGCTCCGGCCCGGGCCGTCTCGAACGACTCCGGGCAGGGCGACGACCAGCAGACGACCACCACCCAGGAGCCCGGCGACAGCCGCGACAACGGCGACCGCGGCGACCGCGGGGACCGGGGTGACCGCGGGAACCGCGGCGACCGGGGTGACTCCTCGGGCGACGGCTCCGGGGACGGGGCCGGCGACGACAGCAGCGGCGACCCCGGCAGCGACGGCAACAGCGACGGTCCGCCCGGCTCCGACGCGGGCCGGGACCGTCCCGGCCGCGGGGGCGACAACTGACCGCAGGCGGCCGGCCCGGAGCCGCACCGCCCGCCCCCCACGACGCGCCGGGGGCGGGCGTCCGGGACCGGGAGGTCCCGACCTGGACCGAGCCGCTGGCGCGCGCCGCCAGCCGGGTCGTCGGAGGCCCGATGGGTCGGCACGCACTCGTCGGACGGTCGCGCTGGTGGACCCCGCTGCGGGTGGTGCTGCTGCTCGCCGTCGTCGTGCTGGCGCTGGGCTGGCTGGGCAAGGCGGCCTGTCTGCAGCAGTACCGCACCCCGGACGGTGCGCTCGCGCTGGACTGGCGCAACGACCGTCAGTACGTCGCGATGTGCTACTCCGACACCGTCCCGCTCTACGGGCTGGAAGGTCTCGCCGACGACGCAGTCCCCTACCGCGACGCCTGGTTCGAGACCGCCGCCGACGGCTCCCGCACCGCCCGGTACATGGAGTACCCGGTCGTCACCGGGATGTTCCAGTACCTCAATGCGCAGCTGACCGACGGCTGGCAGTGGCTGGCCGAGCGGCTGCCGTTGCCGACCGCGCTCGACGTCGTCGTCTACTTCGACGTCACCGCGATCTGGCTGGCCATGGCCTGGCTGGTGGTGGTGTGGGCGGTGCTGATGCTCCGCCCGGAACGTCCGTGGGACGCCGCGTTGGTCGCGCTGTCCCCGCTGGTGGCGGTGCACGCGTTCACCAACTTCGACACGCTCACCGTCGCGCTCGCGACCGGGGCGCTGCTCGCGCTGCGCCGGGACCGGCCGGTCTGGGCCGGGGTGTTGCTCGGGATCGGCGGCGCGGCGAAGCTCTACCCGCTGCTGCTCCTGCTGCCGGTGCTGCTCGTCGGCTGGCGACGCCGCGCCGACGGCGGCCTCCCGCGTGCCGCGTGGACGATCGGTGCCGCGGTCCTCGCCTGGGTGGCGGTGAACCTCCCGGTCGCGCTGGCCCGGCCGCGCGGCTGGGTCGAGTTCTTCCTGCTCAACCGCACGCGCCCGGCCGACCCGGACTCGATCTGGTACTCGCTGTACTGGTTCACCGGCTGGTCCGGCTTCGACGGACCGCTCGGCGACGGGCAGTCCCCCACCGTGCTCAACACCGTCACCGCGGTGCTCATGGTGCTGGCGTTCGCCGCGATCGCCTGGTTCGCGCTGCGCGCGCCGCGCCCGCCCGCGGTCGCCGAGCTGGCCTTCCTGACGGTCTCGGCGTTCCTGCTGGTCAACAAGGTGTGGAGCCCGCAGTACTCGCTGTGGCTGGTCCCGCTCGCGGTGCTCGCCCTGCCACGCTGGCGGCTGCTGCTGGCGTGGATGGTCGTCGACGCGCTGGTCTGGGTGCCGCGGATGTTCCAGTACCTCGGCGTCGCGAACAAGGGGCTGCCGCCGGAGCCGTTCCTGGTGACCGTGCTGGTCCGCGACGCCGTGGTGGTCGCGCTGTGCGTGCTCGTCGTCCGGCAGATCCTGCGGCCCGGCACCGACCCCGGCCGGGACCCGGAGCCCGTGTGGCCGGTCGGCCCGCGGGTCTCCCGGTCCGGCATGCCCGCCGCGACGGCCTCCGCGTCGGCCGTGCCCGCACGGGGCGGGCGACGGCGGAGGGACGGCGG
>NZ_WWFY01000686.1:0-5642 GCF_009864975.1 Pseudonocardia sp. SID8383 | reverse complement strand
ACCCGCACGGCGTGGTCGGCCGGTGGTGCGACGGCGGTCGCGCGGTGCCGGTGCACCGGCACCGCCGGCCGTGCCCGGTCGTCCGGTCGCGGACGGCGGGCCGCACCGGCGGAGCGCGGGGGGATCGTCGTCCTGCCACTGTCCCGCAAGGCCTTCCGAGTCCCGGGAATGGCCTCATCGGGTTGTTTACGGGTGCTCGTGAGAGTGACCGACGGGCTCCGGTCTGGACATGTGCACAGGTGGTGTCGGCACCGTCTGTCATGGCAGTGATGCGCTCTCCGGTCCCGGAGACCGACGTGATCGCCGGCCGCTACATCCTGGCGACCCACGTCGGTATCGGGTCGACGGCGACGGTGTACCGGGCGTGGGACCCGCACGAGGACCGGGTGGTCGCGGTCAAGCTGTTCCTCGACCGCTACGACGCCGATGGCGTGGACCGGCAGTGCCGTGAGCTGCGGACCATGGCCCACCTGGACCACCCGGGCCTGGTGCGGCTGCTGGGCGGGGGCGTCGACCGCGGCCGGCCCTTCCTGGTGGCCGAGCTCGTCGAGGGGGAGACGCTCGCGGCCCGGCTGGCCCGTGGCCCGCTGCCGGTCGAGCGGGCCGTCGCGATCGGCGCCGACATCGCGTCGGGGCTCGCGCACCTGCACAGCCGTGGGGTGGTGCACCGCGACGTGAAGCCCGCCAACATCCTGCTCTGTTCCGACACCGGCCGGGCGCGGCTCACCGACTTCGGCATCGCCCGCGTGCTGGGCCACTCCGTGCTGACCCGGACCGACGCCGTCCTGGGCACCGCGGCCTACCTCGCGCCCGAGCAGGTCGCCGGTGAGACCGTCGGGCTTGCCGCGGACGTGCACGCCCTCGGCCTGGTCCTGCTCGAGGCGCTCACCGGGGAGCGGGAGTACCCGGGGACCACGGTGGAGTCCGCCGTCGCCCGGCTGCACCGGCCTCCGCGTGTCCCGGACGAGCTGCCGGCCCGGCTGCACCGGGCGTTGTCCGACTCGACCCGCCGGCACCCGGGGGACCGGCCGGCCGCCGCCGACCTCGCCCTCCGCCTCCGGCACCCCCGACGACCGCCGGAACTTCGGCGAGACGACGGGTCCGGACCGTCGTAGCCTGCGCGGGTGCCGGACATCACGACCTTGATCCTCGACGACCACGCCTGGTTCCGCCGACAGTTCGCCGCGCTGGACGAGCTCCAGGCCCGCGACTCCGACCCCCGTGAGCTCGCCCGCCTCTGGGAGCCGCTCGCCGCGCGTCTCGACGTGCACGCCCTCGCCGAGGAGAAGATCTTCTACCCGCAGCTCCTCGCGCACGGGGAGGACCCGGAGGACGAGACGCTCGACGCCATCGGGGACCACAACGAGATCCGCGACGGCGTCGCGCAGGCCGAGCGCAGCCCGGTCGGCAGCGGCCAGTGGTGGGAGGGCGTGTGGGCCGCCCGCCGCGCCAACGACGAGCACATGGGCGAGGAGGAGAACGAGGGCCTCGCCAACTTCCGCCTGAACGCCACCACCGGCCTGCGCGAGTCGCTCGGCCGGCAGTTCGCCGAGTTCCTCGACGCCCACCCCACCACCGCGGGCCTCGACAACTCCGACAAGGACCCCGAGGCCTACGTCGACGAGGTCCAGGCCGAGATCGACCCGTCCGACCCGACCCGTGACGGGCTCGGCATCGGCAGCCTGAAGGGGAAGTAGCCGTGGCCGTGCACGACCACCTCCTGCGGGAGAAGGCACCCATCCCCACGACCGCGTGGAAGGCCGTCGACGACGAGGCGCGCGAGCGCCTGACCCCGCTCCTGGCCGGGCGACGCCTCGCCGACTGGACCGGGACCGCGGGCTGGCAGACGTCGTCGGTCGACCTCGGTCGCTCGCAGCGGCTCGACGGGCCGCCGCCGGGCGTGGCCGTCGACGGCATCACGGCCCGCCTGCGCCGGGTGCAGCCGCTCGCCGAGTTCCGGGTCCCGTTCACGGTGTCCCGCGACGAGATCGACGATCTGCAGCGCGGCGCGCAGGACCCGGAGTTCGACGACCTCGCCCGCGCCGCCCGCGCGGCCGCCGCGATCGAGAACCGCGCGATCTTCCACGGCTGGCCGGAGGCCGGCTTCGCGGGCATCGCGGACGTCTCGCCCTACGACACCGTGGCCCTGGGCGACAACCCCGACACCTACCCCGGCGCCGTCGCCCGTGCGGTGGACCAGCTGCGCCGCAACGGCATCGAGGGCCCCTACGCGATGGCGATCGCGCCCGAGGGCTACACCCGCATCGTGGAGACCGCCGAGCACGGCGGCTATCCGCTGTTTGAGCACCTGAGCCGCATCCTCGGCGGGCAGATCCTGCGCGCCCACGGCCTCGACGGGGCCGTGGTCGTCAGCCAGCGCGGCGGGGACTTCCTGCTCGACGTCGGCCAGGACCTGGCGATCGGCTACTCCGACCACGACGCCCGCGAGGTGCATCTCTACCTGGAGGAGAGCTTCACCTTCCGCGCCGTCGAGCCGGACGCGAGTGTGCGCCTGCGCTGACCCGCGGACCCCCACCGGCCGTGCCCCGTCGTGATCCGGCGGGGCACGGTCGTGTGCGGAAACTGTGCCCCCGGCAGGACTCGAACCTGCGACCTAGAGATTAGAAGGCTCTTGCTCTATCCATCTGAGCTACGAGGGCCGGCCGCCCCGGACCCCGTCCGGTGCGCTCCCACCGTAGCGAGGAGGGCAAGCGATCACGGCTGCGGCACCGTCGTCACGAACCACCCGATCCGGCCCGTGTGCTGGACGGAGTGCCATCCGACCGGTTGAAGCACACGCCGAACGGGCCTCGCCTGCGACGCTGACGGACCGTGACGTCCATACTGTCCCCATGGTGCTGGGACTGCGATCCGCGATCGGGTCGGATGTGGGCCGTCGCCGGACGTCGAACCAGGACTCCGGAGCGACGACCGGCCGACTGCTGATCGTGGCCGACGGGATGGGCGGTCACGCCCACGGCGAGATCGCCAGTGCGACGACGGTGTCGGTGTTCACCGAGCTGGAGGCCCGCCTCCCGCAGGACCTCAGCGACATCGACCTCGCCGCCGAGCTGACCGAGGCGCTCAACGACGCCACGGATCGGCTGGCCCGCCGCGCCGCGGACGAGCCGGAGATGCGGGGGATGGGCACGACCGTCGTCTCGCTGCTCCTCACCGGTGACCAACTCGCGCTCGCCCACATCGGCGACTCGCGCATCTACCTGCTGCGGAATGGCGAGCTGAGCCGTCTCACGCACGACCACACGATGGTCCAGCAGCTCGTCGACCAGGGCCAGATCACCCTCGAGGAGGCGGCGCACCACCCGCGCCGCTCCGTCCTGATGCGTGCGCTGAGCACCGACCATGCGCCGGACCCGGACCTCGACCGTGTCGACATCCTCGCCGGGGACCGCTATCTGCTCTGCTCGGACGGGGTCACCGCGGTGCTCGACGACGAGGCCCTGCACCGCGAGCTCGCCTCCGGCGCCGAGCCCGACCAGGTCGTCACCCAGCTGATCGCACTCGCCAACGAGGGCGGCGGGCCCGACAACATCACCGCGATCGTCGCCGACGTCGTGGAGATCGACGACGTCGACGCCCCGGGTCAGGACCTGCGGATCGCCGGGGCCGTCGCCGAGATCGCCACCGCGGACTGACCTTCAACGCCGGGCCACCACCCGGCGCAGCCGCACCGTGCGGACCGCCGAACGGTGCGCGGCGAGCTCCGCCCGGGCCCGCTCCGGCAGATCGGGCGGATAGACGCCGGCCGCGCACAGCTCGTCCGCCCCCTTCGACGGCTCGACCCCGTCGAGGGTGAAGTCGAGACGGTCGTCGGCGAGTACGGCGAAGTCCGCGGCGGCCGCGAGCCACTCCGGGTGTTCGACGGCCGACCGGTGCCGCCACGCGTCACGCACCGCCTTCCGCAGCGCGCCCCCACCCCAGCCGAACGACCGGGGCGCCGGCACCAGGACCGAGATGAGCCCGTGCGGGGCGAGTACCCGCCGCAGCTCCGCGAAGAGACCGTCGATGTCCCGTAGGTGTGGGAGCAGCATCGGCACGGCGACGCGGTCCACCGACCGCGTCCGCAGCGGGAGCGCCACGGGCGACGACGTGATCCACAGGGGCTCACTGTCCCCCGCCTCCGCCACCAGCCGCCCGGCGACGACGGTCGCCCGGACCCGACTCGTCGCACCCGGGGTTCGGCACCAGGCCGCCGCGGTGAGCTCCGCGCCGGCACGCAGCCGGTGCAGGACGGGCGGGAGGACGTCTCCGTCGGGGTGCACGCGCCGAGTCTCGCGTGCCGACGGACGGCTCCCACGAGGCACCACGACGAACGGCCACCCGCGGACGACGATCGTGATCACCGGTCTCCGCCCGTCCCCGTCGAGGACGAGCCCCCGCCTGCCGACCGCTCGTCGCGGCCGGGTGTCACGACGGACGGTCGAAAAGAATCTTGAAATTAGTTGGCGGGCAGGCGGGCGCGGGACGAACGACGGGTGGAGCGCCGGTTCCGGCCCCCGTCGCGAGCTTCCACTTGCGCGATCGGCGCTGGTCAACCAGTATCCGGAGTGAGCTCGTCAGGGCGACCGTTCGTCGCTCGACAGGGTCGGGCTCGACCGTGGTGCTGTGCGGCCCGGAGACGGGTTTGCCCAGGTCAGCGCGGGTTTCCGACCCCGGTTTGACGTGCCCGAATGCCATGCCGTAACTTTCTTCCTGTCAGCGAGTGAGCCGGACAGAACGGGCCCTGAGAGGCCCGGTCAACAGGCCCCGCGGACAGCGACCCCCGGTGGTTCATCGAGTTTCTCGGTGTGGTTGTCTTGGTGGGTCAAGGCGATCCGTCTTCAGGATCCCGCTTCCTTTTCAGGGGGTTGGGTGAGTGCGGTGCGGGTGTCTTTTGAGAACTCAACAGTGTGTCGAGCTATTTTGATTCGGTTTGGCGTTTTGTGCCAAATTGTTTGTTTGGTTGCAGCATTCGATCCCGTCGGGTGTTGTGGCCAGTTGTTTGTTGCAAGTCAGGGTTTTGTTGGAGAGTTTGATCCTGGCTCAGGACGAACGCTGGCGGCGTGCTTAACACATGCAAGTCGAGCGGTAAGGCCCTTTCGGGGGTACACGAGCGGCGAACGGGTGAGTAACACGTGGGTGACCTGCCCTCCACTCTGGGATAAGCCCGGGAAACTGGGTCTAATACCGGATAGGACCACTGATCGCATGGTTGGTGGTGGAAAGTTTTTTCGGTGGGGGATGGGCCCGCGGCCTATCAGCTTGTTGGTGGGGTGATGGCCTACCAAGGCGGTGACGGGTAGCCGGCCTGAGAGGGCGACCGGCCACACTGGGACTGAGACACGGCCCAGACTCCTACGGGAGGCAGCAGTGGGGAATATTGCGCAATGGGCGGAAGCCTGACGCAGCGACGCCGCGTGGGGGATGACGGCCTTCGGGTTGTAAACCTCTTTCGCCAGGGACGAAGAGCAATTGACGGTACCTGGAGAAGAAGCACCGGCCAACTACGTGCCAGCAGCCGCGGTAACACGTAGGGTGCGAGCGTTGTCCGGAATTATTGGGCGTAAAGAGCTCGTAGGCGGTGTGTCGCGTCGGCCGTGAAAACTTGGGGCTTAACTCTGAGCGTGCGGTCGATACGGGCA
>NZ_WWFY01000685.1:0-5093 GCF_009864975.1 Pseudonocardia sp. SID8383 | reverse complement strand
CCCCGGGACCTGCCCGACCGCCGCCCGCACGAGCTGCTCGCCGACCGCGCCGCCGCGGCCCCCGACGAGGTCGTCGCCGAGCACGCCGGGGTCACCCTCACCCGCGCCGAGCTGGAGGACCGGGCCGCCCGCGTCGCCTCGAGCCTGCTCGACGCCGGGCAGGCGCCCGAGGACGTCGTCGCCGTGGTGTGCGACCGCGACCTCGACTGGATGGTCGCGGTGCTCGCCGTCCTGCGTGCCGGCGGCGCCTACCTGCCGGTCGAGCCGCACTTCCCGGCCGAGCGGATCGCCCGCACGCTCACCCGCGCCGGGTGCCGGATCGCGCTGACCACCGACGCCACCCGCGCCCACCTCGACGAGGCCGGCGTCGCGACGACGGTGCTGACCGTGCCGGACGCGGTCGCCGCCGCCGACGGCCCCGCGCCCACCGCCGACGTCCCGGCCGACGGACTCGCCTACCTGTACTTCACCTCCGGCTCCACCGGCGAGCCCAAGGGCGCGATGTGCGAGCACGCCGGGATGCTGAACCACCTGCTCGCCAAGATCGAGGACCTGGAGCTGGAGCCGGGCTGCGTGGTCGCCCAGACCGCGCCGCAGTGCTTCGACATCTCGCTGTGGCAGCTCGTCGCGGGTCCGCTCGCCGGTGGGCGGACCCTGCTCGTCGAGCAGGACGTGATCCTCGACGTCCGCCGCTTCGTCGACACCCTGGTGCGGTCCCGGGTCACCGTCGCCCAGCTCGTACCCAGCTACCTCGAGGTCGTGCTGACCTACCTGGAGGAGCACCCCACGGCGCTGCCCGACCTGCGGATGGTCTCGGCCACCGGGGAGGCGCTCAAGACCGAGCTGGTGCAGCGCTGGTTCCGGGTGCTGCCCGGCGTCCCGCTGGTCAACGCCTACGGCCTGACCGAGACCTCCGACGACACCAACCACGCCGTGCTGCGCGAGGCTCCCGCGGACGGCCGGGTCCCGCTCGGCGCCCCGGTGCCCGGGGTGAAGGTCTACGTCGTCGACGCCGACCTGGCGCCGGTCCCGCTCGGCGCGCCCGGGGAGATCGTGTTCTCCGGGGTGTGCGTCGGCCGCGGCTACGTCAACGACCCCGACCGCACCGCCGCCGCGTTCGGCTCGGACCCGCACCGGCCCGGCGAGCGGCTCTACCGCAGCGGCGACCACGGCCGCTGGCGCCCCGACGGGCAGCTCGAGTTCCTCGGCCGCCGCGACAACCAGGTCAAGATCCGCGGGTTCCGGATCGAGATCGGCGAGATCGAGAACGCGCTGCTGGCGGTGCCCGGCGTCCGCGACGCCTGCGTGGTCGTCGCGACGACCGCGGGCGGGCCGCAGCTGGTCGCCTATCACGCCGGCGACGGCCCGGACGCGCCCGAGGTCCGAACCCGGCTGGCGCGCAGCCTGCCCGCCTACATGGTCCCGCCGACGGTCCACCGGCTGGACCCGCTGCCGGTCACCGCCAACGGCAAGATCGACCGCAAGACCCTCACCGCGCACGCGACCGCGGCCGCGGCGCAGGCCGCCGTCGCCGGGAGCGCGTCGGCCGGCCCGACCGGTGGCGAACTCACCGCGGCCCAGCGCCGCGTCGTCGACGCCGTCACCCGCGTGCTCGACCTGCCCGCCGGATCGGTGGGCCCCGACGACGACTTCGCCGACCTGGGGGGCAGCTCGCTGTCCGCGGTGAAGCTCGTGATCGCGCTCGGCCGGGCCGTCACGGTCCGCCAGGTGCTCGACCATCCCGTCCTCACCGACCTCGCCGGGTTGCTCCCGGCCGACCAGCGCTGACCACCACAGGGGGAGACATGACCGGATCACTGCTCGGGGTGCGCCCGCACCCCGGACGACCGCCCGTCCTCGACGCGGGCCCGGGCGGCGATGCCGCCGGCTGGACCGAGCGCCACGGCGACGCGCTGCGTGACCTGCTCGACGACCACGGTGTCGTGCTGGTGCGCGGGCTCGGCCTGCGCACCGTCGCCGACGTCGCCGGTGTGGCCGCCAGGCTGGGGACCGGCAGCTACGTCGAGCGCGAGGCGATCGCCGCCCGGACCCTGCTGTCGGACGGCGTCTACTCGGCCACCCCGTGGCCCGCGCGCCAGCCGATGTGCGCCCACCACGAGCTGTCCTACGTCCTGGACACGCCCGCCACGCTGCTGTTCGCCTGCCTGCGTGCACCCGAGACCGGCGGCGCCACGCCACTGGTCGACACCAGCCGGGTCGCGGCGGACCTGCCGCCCGCACTCGTCGACCGCGTCGAGCGCGAGGGCTGGATCCTCACCCGCTCCTACGGCGACGACATCGGCGCCTCCTGGGAGCAGGCGTTCGGCACCGCCGACCGCGACGCCGTCGAGCGCTACTGCCGGGCCAACGCCATCGACACGGTCTGGACGCCCGACGGCGGGCTGCGCACCCGCCAGCGCCGGCACGGCGTGCTGATGCACCCGGTCACCGGGCAGCGGGTCTGGTTCAACCAGATCGCGTTCCTGTCGGAGTTCGCGATGGACCCCGAGGTCCGCGAGTTCCTGCTGGAGATGCACGGCCCGGACGGGCTGCCGTTCAGCACCCGCTTCGGCGACGGCTCCCCGGTGCCCGAGGCGGTCGTCGACGAGATCAACGCCGCGCACGACCGGCACGCCGTCCGCGAGCCCTGGCAGGACGGCGACCTGCTGGTCGTGGACAACCTGCGGTTCGCCCACGGCCGCGACCCCTACACCGGTGACCGGCACGTCGTCGTCGCCATGACCGACGGCGTCGCCGTCCCCGCCTTCGAGGGAGCCCGATGAACGCCCCGGCCGAGTCCGTCCCCGCCTTCTCCGTGATCTCCGGCGCCCAGGTGGCGCGGGCGCTCGGCGGGCGGGAGAAGGAGCTCGTCGAGCTCGTCGAGGACACCTACCGGGTGCACGGCGCCGGCGCGACGGTGAACCCGCCGTCGTACTTCCTGCGGTTCCCCGACAGGCCGTCGTCGCGGATCATCGCGCTGCCCGCGTCGCTGGGCGGCACCGGTGACGACACCGGCGTCGACGGCATCAAGTGGATCTCCAGCTTCCCGGAGAACGTCGCCCGCGGCGTCCCCCGGGCCTCGGCGGTGCTGATCCTCAACGACCCCCGCACCGGCTACCCGTACGCCTGCCTGGAGAGCTCGATCATCTCCGCGACGCGCACCGCGGCGTCGGCGGCCTCGGCGGCCGACCGGCTCTCGCGCGACCGGGCCCGCCCGCGTCGCGTCGGGTTCGTCGGGACCGGGCTGATCGCCCGCTACATCCACCAGTTCCTGGTCGGCACCGGATGGACCTTCGACGAGGTCGGCGTGTTCGACCTGTCGGCCGACTCCGCGGAGGGGTTCCGGGGCCACGTCGAGCGGACCGCGCCCGGCGCGGTCGGGATCCACGACTCCGCCGAGTCGCTGGTCCGCGGCAGCGACCTGGTGATCTTCGCGACCGTGGCGGGCACCCCGCACGTGCACGACCCCGCCTGGTTCGACCACCACCCGCTGGTGCTGAACGTGTCGCTGCGCGACCTGTCGGCGGACATCGTGCTCAGCGCCTTCAACGTCCTCGACGACGTCGAGCACTGCCTCAAGGCCGACACCTCCCCGCACCTGGCCGAACAGGCCACCGGGAACCGCGACTTCGTCGACGGGACCC
The DNA here is from genome assembly GCF_009864975.1 of Pseudonocardia sp. SID8383. Taxonomy (NCBI): domain Bacteria; kingdom Bacillati; phylum Actinomycetota; class Actinomycetes; order Pseudonocardiales; family Pseudonocardiaceae; genus Pseudonocardia; species Pseudonocardia sp. SID8383. The sequence goes on along the minus strand of NZ_WWFY01000685.1, from coordinate 1,449 downwards.
TCGACCAGGTGCTCGACGGCACGCTGGCCGTCCCCACCGACCGCACGGTCGTGTTCTCCCCGTTCGGCCTCGGGGTCCTCGACCTCGCCGTCGGACGGTTCGTCCACGCCGAGGTCGCCCACGCCGGCGAGCTGCACACCGTCGACGACTTCTTCCACGAGCTGAGCCGGCACGGCTGAGCCGCCACCACTGGTACACGAGGGGTCGACGATGACCGTCATCTCCGCACCCGAAGACTTCAACACCGACGACCTGTACGTCGACCTGACCGGGGTCCTCGGACTGTCGGTCTACCTCAAGTGCGAGGGCTTCAACTTCGCAGGATCGGTCAAGCTCAAGGCCGCACTCGGCATGGTCACCGACGCCGAGCGGCGCGGCCTGCTGCACCGCGGATCGGTGCTCGTGGAGTCCTCCTCGGGCAACCTCGGCGTCGCGCTCGCCATGATCGCGGCGAGCCGGGGCTACCGGTTCGTCTGCGTCACCGACCCGCGCTGCAACCCGGCCACCCACCGGCTGATGGAGGCGCTCGGCGCGGAGGTCCGCGTCGTCGACACCCCGGACGCGGCCGGTGGATTCCTCGCCACCCGGATCGCGCTGGTCCGCTCGCTGGTCGCCGGCGACGACCGCTACGTCTGGCTCAACCAGTACGCCAACCCGCAGAACCAGGGCTCGCACCGGGTCACGACCGGGCCGGAGATCGAGGCGGCGTTCCCGCAGCTCGACGTGGTCTTCGTCGGCGCGGGCACGACCGGCACGCTGATGGGCTGCGCCCGCTACTTCCGGTCCCGGCCGCGGCCGGTCCGGGTGGTCGCGGTCGACGCGGCCGGATCGGTCACCTTCGGCGACCGGCCGACGCCCCGGATGATCCCGGGGCTGGGCACCAGCGTCCGCCCGGAGGCGCTCGACGAGTCCTACATCGACGACGTCGTGCACGTCGCCGAGCCCGACACGCTCGAGGCGTGCCACGCCCTGGCCCGCCGCGGGTTCCTGTTCGGCGGGTCGACCGGCACCGTCGTCGCGGGGGCCGCGGACTGGCTGCGCCGCCACGGCGACGCGACGACCACGGCCGTCGCGCTCGCCCCCGACATGGGGGAGCGCTACCTGGACACGGTCTACCGGCCGTCGTGGCTGGCCGAGCACTTCGGCCCCGAGGCGGCGGCCGGGATGCCGCAGCCGCGCGAGGCCACGATCACCGAGGTCACGCCCGCCGGCGTGGTCACCGAGATCCTGCCCGGTGGCCCGGCCCTGGTCGCGGGGTCCCGCTGATGGCCCGCACCAGGACCCCGCGGGCCCCGCTGGTCCCGCCGCGACGCGAGGCACCGGCGGAGACGTCAGCCGGGTCGTCGCCGTCCCGGCCGACGCCCTACCGCCGCGAGAACGCACCGCGGGAGCCGGCCGGAGGAGCCCCGGGTGCCGTCGACGACGCCTCCGCGACGACGGCGCTGCCCG
>NZ_WWFY01000684.1:0-6847 GCF_009864975.1 Pseudonocardia sp. SID8383 | reverse complement strand
AGCGCGGGCCACGCGAACACGCCGGACGGCCGGGCGTGGAGATGGAGCTGGACCTGCGCGACCGGGGCACCGTCGCGCGGTGGCTGGCCGGGCACGGCCCGGACGTCGCCGTCCTCGACCCGCCGGAGCTGGCCCGCGCGGTGCGCGAGCTGTGGGAGGCCGCGCTCGGTGCCGATGCCCTCAGGACCCGCACGTGAGCCGCCAGGGCGTCGCCCAGCGCCTGCCCCGGCTGCTGTCGCTGGTGCCCTACCTGCGGGCGCACCCCGGGGTACCGGTCGCCGAGGCCGCCGCGGACTTCGGCGTCGACGAGCGGCAGCTGCGCAAGGACCTGGAGCTGCTGTGGATGTGCGGGCTGCCCGGTTACGGGCCGGGTGACCTGGTCGACCTGTCCTTCGCCGGGGACACCGTCGACGTCGTCTTCGACGCCGGGCTGACCCGGCCGCTGCGCCTGACCACCACCGAGGCGACCGCGCTGCTCGTGGCGCTGCGGATGCTGCACCAGACCGCCGGGGTGGTCGACTCCGACGCCGTCGGGCGGGCCATCGCGAAGGTCGAGGCCGCGGTGGGGGAGGCGGCCGGTCCGGGCGGTCTGGTCACCGTCGAGCCCGGGATCGGCGAGCGCGACACCACCGCGGTCGTGCGCCGGGCGCTCGACCGCGGGCGCGCGCTGCGCATCGTCTACTTCACCGCCGGTCGTGACGCGGTGTCCCGCCGCGACGTCGACCCGATGCGGCTGGTGGTCAGCGGCGGGCGCGGCTACCTGGAGGCGTGGTGCCGCCGCGCCGAGGACGTGCGGATGTTCCGCCTGGACCGGGTGGAGCAGGCCGAGGAGCTCGACGAACCGGCCCGCGCCCATCCCGAGGCCCGGCCCGTCGACGTCTCGCACGGGCTGTTCAGTCCGCGCGCCGAGCACCGGTACGCGGTCCTGGAACTCGGCCCGGACGCGCACTGGGTCGCCGAGTACTACCCGGTCGACGAGGTGCGCACCGGCGCCGGTGAGCTGGTCGAGGGCGACCCGCCGCCCGGCGCGCCGGACCCGGTGCCCGCCGCGGCGGGCGGCGACGACCGGCTGCGGGTGCTGCTCCGCTTCGCCGACGACGACTGGCTGGTCCGCCTGGTGCTGGGGCTCGGCGGCGCGGCCCGCATCGTCGAGCCCACGGAGCTGGCGACGGCGGTGCGCGAACGGGCCCGCGAGGCCCTCCGGATCGCCGACGCATCACCCTGAGTCACACCGACCCCCCCCGGGAGGGGGAATGCGACAGGATGGCGACGACGGCATGAACACCGGGTGACCGGAGCCACGTCCCAGGACGGGGGGACCGGGCGACCGATTCGCCCGTGTCTACACTCGGTGTCGACCCGGCCCGATCGACGCGAGGTGGACCCATGCCCGGTGGCTACGAGTGGCTGATCATCATCGCCGTTCTGCTCCTGCTGTTCGGCGCGAAGAAGCTGCCCGAGATGGCGCGGTCGGTCGGTCAGTCCGCCCGCGTGTTCAAGGGTGAGATGAAGGGCCTCAAGGACGACGACGCCCGCAGCCGGCAGGCCGAGGAGCCCAAGCCCGCCCAGGAGCTGCCCGCCGCCGCACCGGCGCCGCAGCAGACCGCCCCGGCCCCGCAGCAGACGCCGCAGCAGCCGCCGGCACAGGCCACCGACCGGCCCGCCGGTCCGACCGCCTGAGGCACTCCATCCCGTGAAGGCACCGTTCCGTCGGAAGCGCAGGCTCAACCCCGACGGGACCATGACCCTGATCGAGCACCTCTACGAGCTGCGCAACCGGCTCGGCATCTCGCTCGCCGCGATCGTGGTGACGACGGTGTTCGGCTACATCTGGTTCGAGGTCTCGTTCTTCGGTTTCCCGAGCCTGGGTGAGCTGCTCAAGGAGCCGTACTGCTCGCTGCCGCCCTCGGCGCGCGCGTCGCTGACGGCCGACCCGAACGCCTGCACCCTGCTCGGCACCACCCCGTTCGACCAGTTCATGCTGCGCCTGAAGGTCGGGGCGACGGCCGGGGTGATCCTGGCCTGCCCGATCTGGCTCTACCAGCTGTGGGGCTTCATCACCCCGGGCCTGCTGAGGAAGGAGCGCCGCTACGCGCTGGGCTTCGTCTCGGTGGCCGCGGTGCTGTTCGTCGCCGGCGCGGTGCTCGCCTACCTGATCATCCCGCAGGCGCTCGGCTTCCTGCTGACCATCGGTAGCGAGATCCAGACGACGGCGCTGACCGGCACGTCGTACTTCTCGCTGGTCGTGAATCTGATCGTCATCTTCGGGGTCAGCTTCCTGATCCCGCTGCTGGTCGTCGCGCTCAACGCGGCCGGGGTCGTGTCCTACGACCTGCTCCGCCGCTCCCGGCGCGGTCTGATCTTCGGGCTGTTCTGCTTCGCCGCGATCGCCACGCCCGGCCAGGACCCGATCTCGATGCTGGCGCTGGCGTTCGCGCTGACGCTGCTGTTCGAGGGCGCCATCCAGGTCTGCCGGATCACCGACCGCCGCCGGGCCCGCCGCCGCGCCGCCGAGGGCTGGGACTCCCTGGACCCGGACGAGCCCTCGCCGCTGGACACCACGCCGTCGCCGCTCGAGGGGCCGTCCCGGCTCGAACCCCCCGCGCCGGTGTCGACCACCCGGGCCCCCGTCGTCGCCCCGGACCGCGGCACCGCGGGTGCGGGGAACGGCCGCACCGGGGGTGCCGGGACGAACGGGACCGCCCCCGAGCCGCCCCGCTACGACGACATCACCTGACCGGGGCCGGTGCCGCGGATCCCCCCGCGGCCCCGTCCGGCACGGCTCCGTAGGCTTGCCCACCGGATCGGGTCGGGCGGCACTGAGGAGCGGGTCGGGACAGATGAAGTACAACCGGGTGGTCATCAAGCTCAGCGGACAGGCGATGGCCGGTGCCGACGGCTTCGGGTTCTCCGCGCAGGCCCTGTCCCACCTCGCCGACCAGATCCGGCAGATGCGTGCGCTGGGGGTGCAGGTCGCGGTCGTCGTCGGCGGCGGGAACGTGTTCCGCGGCAACCGCTCCGAGACCTGGGGGATCGACCGCGTCGAGGCCGACAACATCGGCATGCTCGGCACCGTGATCAACGGTCTCCTGCTGCGCGGCAAGCTCTCCGCGGGTGGTGAGGAGAACGTCCGCGTCATGACGGCGATCCCGATCAACGCCGTCGCCGAGCCGTTCCTGCGGCTGCGCGCCAAGCGGCACCTGGAGAAGGACGCGATCCTGATCTTCTCCGGCGGCAACGGGCAGCCGTTCATCACCACCGACTACCCGAGCGTGCAGCGCGCCCTGGAGATCGGCGCGGACGCGCTGCTGGTGGCCAAGCACGGCACCGACGGCGTCTACGACACCGACCCGCGCACCAACCCCGACGCGCGCCGCTACGAGCGCCTGCCCTACGACGAGGTGCTGTCGCGCCGGCTGGCCGTGATGGACCAGACCGCGTTCATCCTGGCCCGCGACCACGGCCTGCCGCTGCACGTGTTCGACATCGAGAAGGACGGCCTGATGGCCGCGATCTGCCGTGGTGAGCACCACGGCACGGAGATCAACCCCGACATCGTCGAGGCGGAGTTCGCCCACCCGGAGTAGCCCGGCGGTGCCACGTGGCCCGGCTCACCCTGTGACGGAGCAGGGTGTCGGTGCCGTGTGACAGCCTGGGGCCGTGAATGGTTCCGCCGCCGACCCGGCCGCCGCGTACGCGGCGGCGAAGGCCCGCGCCGCCTATCCGCGGCTGGCCGAGTTCACCGGTCTGATGCCCTTCGACCTGGACCCGTTCCAGCGCGAGGCGTGCGAGGCACTGGAGGACGGCCACGGCGTCCTGCTCTGTGCGCCCACCGGCGCCGGCAAGACCGTCGCGGGTGAGTTCGCCGTGCACCTGGCCCTGTCCGAGGGCCGCAAGTGCTTCTACACCACGCCGATCAAGGCGCTGTCCAATCAGAAGTACGCCGACCTGGTCGCCCGCTACGGCGCGGACGCGGTCGGCCTGCTCACCGGTGACACCGCGGTGAACGGTGATGCCCAGGTGGTCGTGATGACCACCGAGGTGCTCCGCAACATGATCTACGCCGACTCCGACAAGGCGGCGAACCGGCGGCTGGACCACCTCGGCTACGTGGTGATGGACGAGATCCACTACCTGGCCGACCGGTTCCGCGGCGCGGTATGGGAGGAGGTCATCCTCCAGCTGCCCGAACACGTCGCGGTCGTCGGGCTCTCGGCCACGGTCAGCAACGCCGAGGAGTTCGGTGACTGGCTGGTCGAGGTCCGCGGCGACACCCGCGTGGTGGTCGACGAGCACCGCCCGGTGCCGCTGTGGCAGCACATGATGGTCGGGAACCGGCTGTTCGACATGTTCGGTGAGCGGAGCACCCCCGGCGGGCCCGGTGAGGTCGTCGTCGACCCGGAGCTGGTCCGCTACACCCGCGAGATGGCCCGGCGGGACTTCACCACCTCACGAGGCTCGGACCGGGCGGGCGACCGCGGGCCGCGCGGCCGGGGTGGTCCGCAGCGCGGCCGCACCCGGGGCGGGAAGACCGACTCCACGGCCGTCGTCGGGCGGGGGCCGCGCGGGGGCGGCCCGTCGCGCGGTGGGTTCCGGCCGCCGTCGCGGGTGCAGGTGATCGACCGGCTCGACCGCGAGGGGCTGCTGCCCGCGATCACGTTCGTCTTCTCCCGCGCCGGCTGCGACGCCGCGGTCGGCCAGTGCGTGCGGGCCGGGGTGCGCCTGACCGTGCCCGAGGAGGTCGACGAGATCCGCCGGATCGTCGAGAAGCACACCGGCGACCTACCGCAGGCCGACCTCGGCGTGCTCGGGTACTGGGAGTGGCGCGAGGCCCTCGAACGCGGCGTCGCCGCCCACCACGCCGGGCTGCTGCCGGCGTTCAAGGAGACCGTCGAGGAGCTGTTCGTCGCCGGCCTGGTGCGCTGCGTGTTCGCCACCGAGACCCTGGCGCTGGGCATCAACATGCCCGCCCGCACCGTCGTGCTGGAGCGGTTGGTCAAGTACAACGGCGAGGCCCACGTCGACCTCACCCCCGGCGAGTACACCCAGCTCACCGGGCGAGCCGGGCGGCGCGGCATCGACGTCGAGGGCCACGCCGTCGTGCTGTGGGCACCCGGCATGGACCCGGAGCAGGTCGGCGGGCTGGCCTCCACCCGCACCTACCCGCTGCGCAGCTCGTTCCGGCCGGTCTACAACATGTCGGTCAACCTGGTCGGGCGCCTGGGCACCGACGCCGCCCGCGAGCTGCTGGAACGCTCCTTCGGGCAGTTCCAGGCGGACCGGTCGGTGGTCGGGCTGGCCCGGCGGATCGACCGCAACACCGAGGCCCTGGACGGCTACCGGGAGGCGATGAGCTGCCACCTCGGCGACTTCGCCGAGTACGCCGACCTGCGTAGGCGCATCGCCGACCGGGAGAAGTCGCTGCGCCGCCAGAACACCGTCGCCGCCCGCGACGAGGCCTCGGCGTCGCTGCGCGAGCTGCGCCCCGGCGACGTGATCGCGGTGCCCTCGGGCAAGCGCGCCGGGATCGCCGTGGTGCTCGACCCGGGGATCGGGGCGCTGTCGGCCGCGGGCCGCGACGCCGAGGTCCGGCCGCTGGTGTGCACCGAGGACCGCTGGGCGGGACGGTTGTCGGCGGCGGACTTCCCGGACGCGGTAGAGGTGCTGGGCCGGATCACGCTGCCGAAGCGGGTCGAGCACCGGTCCCCGCAGGTCCGCCGGGACCTGGCCTCCTCGCTGCGTGCCTCCCGGCTGGGGGAGGGGCGCGCCCTCGGGCGTCGTCGCCGGCCCGGGGTGCAGGACGACCCGGAGCTGTCGACACTGCGCCGCGCCCTGCGCGCGCACCCCTGCCACGGCTGCGACGACCGCGAGGCGCACGCCCGCTGGGCGGAGCGGCACGCGAGGCTGGAGCGGGAGACCGAGACGCTGCGGCAGAAGGTGCGGGCCACGACGCACTCGTTGGCCCGGGCGTTCGACCGGATCCGGGCGCTGCTCGCCGAGCGCGGCTACCTCGTCCCGGCAGGGGAGGCCGAGCCCGGCGAGGAGGAGATCACCGCACACGGCCGGGTCCTGGCCCGGCTGTGGGGCGAGTCGGACCTGCTGGCCGCCGAGTGCCTGCGGCACGGCGCGTGGGAGGGCCTGGAGCCCGACGAACTGGCCGCGGTGGTCTCGGCGCTGGTCTACGAGTCCCGCCGCGACGACGCACCGATGCCGCGGCTGCCCACCGGCCCGGTGTCCGACGCGCTGGAGCGGACCGTGCGGCTGTGGGAGGAGCTCGACGCCGACCAGCGCCGGCACAAGGCCGAACGCACCCGCGCACCCGACCTGGCCTTCGCCTGGCCGATGCACCGGTGGGCGCGCGGCGAGTCCCTGGCACAGGTCCTGGAGGCCGCCGAACGGAACGGGCACGAGCTGTCCGCGGGCGACTTCGTACGCTGGACCCGGCAGGTCCTCGACCTGCTCGACCAGATCGCCGGGGTCGCCGGGCGGTCGAGCGCGGTCGGCAAGGCGGCCCACCGGGCCTCCGGTGCGGTCCGGCGCGGCGTGGTCGCGGCCGGTATGCAGTAGCAGTCACGAGCAGCACCAGCAGTCACGACGGCACGACGAGAGAGACGGGCGGACGAGTAGGCGATGAACAACCCGCAGGGACCGGACCGGCATCCCGAGGATGCCGCGGAGCGGACCGGGGAGATCCCCGCCTGGGGCACGCCACCGCCCGGCGGGTGGGGCGCCGACCCCGAGACCACCGGAGCCTGGTCCCCCGACCGCGACGACCGCGACGGCTGGGCCGCCCCCGGCGCCGGCGGCGCACCCGTGCAGGGCACCGGCGGCTGGGACGCCGTCCCGC
>NZ_WWFY01000683.1:0-7793 GCF_009864975.1 Pseudonocardia sp. SID8383 | reverse complement strand
CCCGGCTGCGGCGCGGGCGCGGCGGGTGCCTGCTGCGGGGCCGGCGGCGGTGTGGCGCCGCCGTGCCAGCCGTGGGGGTACGGGTTCTGCGGGTACTGCGGGTAGCGCCCCGTCGACGGCCCGGGCCGGTAGTACTGCGGGGCGTCGTGCTGTCCCGGGTTGCTGCTCACGACCTCCACGGTAGCCGTGCCGGTGTCCGGTTTGCCACGTTCGGCGGTACCCGGCGCCGCGATTCACCCCTCACCGAGCGACCGCCCGGCACCACCCGGCGGGATCCGGCACCACCGGCCGGCCTCCGCGGCCCTGCGATGCCGTTCCTCCGGAACCGGAACCGGAACCGGGACGCGGCGTCGGGCCCGGGTCTCGTCGAGGTCCCCACAGGGAGTGCGGCGAATTCGCTTACCCGGTAAGCGAATTCACGGACAGATGGCCCCGGGGGTCGCCGGCCGGTCGGCACGACTGGCGCCGGGCGGCCGAGCCGAGCAGCGCCGGTCGGATCCGACCGGCGACGCGCCCCGGGTGGGCGGGGTCAGCCCCGGTCGAGCCAGGTCGCGGCCTCGGTGGCCCAGTAGGTCAGGATCACGTCCGCACCGGCGCGGCGGATCGAGGTCAGCGTCTCCATGATGGTCCGCTCGCGCTCGAGCCAGCCCCGGGCGACGGCGGCCTCGACCATCGCGTACTCACCGGAGATCTGGTACGCCGCGACGGGCACGTCGGCGACGTCGGCCACCCGGGCCAGGATGTCCAGGTAGGCCAGGGCGGGCTTCACCATCACCATGTCGGCGCCCTCGTCGAGGTCGAGTGCCAGCTCGCGCAGCGCCTCGCGGGCGTTGCCGCCGTCCTGCTGGTAGGTCTTGCGGTCGCCCCTGAGCTGCGAGTTCACCGCCTCACGGAACGGGCCGTAGAACGCCGAGGCGTACTTGGCGGTGTAGGCGAGGATGCCGGTGTCGGTGAATCCGGCCTCGTCGAGCGCGGTGCGGATGACGCCGACCTGGCCGTCCATCATCCCGCTGGGGCCGACGAGGTGGGCGCCCGCACGGGCCTGCTCCACGCCCATCCGGGCGTAGATCTCCAGCGTCGCGTCGTTGTCGACGCCGCCGTCGGCGTCCAGCACGCCGCAGTGCCCGTGGTCGGTGAATTCGTCGAGGCACAGGTCGGACATGACGACCAGGTCGTCGCCGACCTCGGAGCGCACGTCGCGCAGGCCGACGTTGAGGATCCCGTCCGGGTCGACGGCGCCGGAGCCGGTCGCGTCGTGGTGCTCGGGGACCCCGAACAGCATCACACCGCCGACGCCCGCGGCCGCCGCCTCCGCGACCGCCTTGCGCAGCGAGTCGCGGGTGTGCTGGACGACCCCCGGCATCGACCCGATCGGGACCGGTTCCGTCGCGCCCTCACGGACGAACATCGGCAGCACCAGCTGCCGCGGACGGACCTCGGTCTCGGAGACCAGCCGCCGCATCGCGGGGGTGGTCCGCAACCGTCGGGGACGCTGCGCCGGGAAACCCATGCGGACCAGGCTACGACCGCCCCGGACACAGGTCGGCCCCGCACCACCTCGGGAGGCGGTACGGGGCCCGACGGGAGCAGCTCAGCGGCGGTGCCGATGCGCCCTTCGCTCCGCTCAGCGGCGGCGCGCCTTCACCTTCTTCGGCGGCGGCAGGTTGCCCTCGGCGCGCAGCTTCGCGGTGTGGCTGGCCAGCGCGTCGACCAGGGTCGGGACGCGGGCCTCCTCCGGCTGCACGTCGACCCGCAGGCCGAACTCGCGCGCGGTCTCCGCGGTGGCCGGACCGATGCAGGCGACCAGGGTCCGGGCGTGCGGCTTGCCGGCGATGCCGACCAGGTTCCGCACCGTCGACGACGAGGTGAAGCACACCGCGTCGAAGCCGCCGGTCTTGATCGCCTCACGGATCGGCGCGGGCGGCGGGGCGGCCCGGACGGTCCGGTACGCCGTCACGTCGTCGACCTCCCAGCCGCGCTCCTGCAGCCCGGCCGACAGCGTCTCGGTGGCGATGTCGGCGCGCGGGAGCAGCACCCGGTCGACCGGGTCGAGCACGTCGTCGTGCGGCGGGAAGATGTCCAGCAGTCCCTCGGACGTCGAGGACTGGGACTCGTCGATGTCCGGGACGAGCTCGGGCTCGATACCGAACTCGCGGACCTTCTCCGCGGTCGAGCGGCCGACGCAGGCGATCTTCACACCGGAGAAGGCGCGGGCGTCGAGGCCGAACTCACCGAACTTCTCCCAGACGGCCTTGACCGCGTTGGTCGAGGTGAACACGACCCACTGGTAGCGGCCGTCGACGAGACCCTTGACCGAGCGCTCCATCTGCGCGGGCGACCGGGGCGGCTCGACGGCGATGGTCGGCACCTCCTCCGGGATGGCGCCGTGCATCCGCAGCCGCTCGCTCATCACGCCGGCCTGGTCCTTGGTGCGCGGCACCAGGACCCGCCAGCCGTAGAGCGCGCGCGACTCCCACCAGGACAGCTCGCCGCGACGACCGGCGGCCTCGCCGACGGTCAGGACGAGCGCGCCCTCGAGGTCACCGCCGTCGGCGGCGATCCGCCCGACCGACGACGAGATGGTCCGCTGGGTGGAGGTGGTGCCGCCCGCGGTGATCGCGACCGGCGTCTCGTCCGGGACGCCCTGGGCGCTCAGACCGGCGGCGACGTCGCCGAGCAGCGCGCTCGTCGCGTGCAGCACGACCGGGCCCGGGCTCGCGGCCAGCGCGGCCCAGTCGACGCCCGCGCGGACGTCGGCCTCGACGTGCGCCGACCCGAGCGCGACACCGGCGTAGGCCGGGACCGCGGTCGAGGACGGGACGCCGGGGACGACGTCGAACGGCGTGCCCGAGGCGGACACGGCCATCGCCTCGGCGACGACGGCGTCGTTGGTCAGGGGGTCACCGGAGACCAGCCGGGCCACCGAGCGGCCCTGGCCCGCCTCGGTGAGCAGGTCGCTCGCGATGTCGGCGGGCTGGCCGACGGCCGGGCGCACCTCGGCGCCGTCGGCGGCCAGGGCGAGGATGCCCTCGGGCACGTCCGGGTCGGTGATGACCAGCGGCGAGCCGGCGAGCACGTCCCGGGCGCGCACGGTGAGCAGCGCCGGGTCCCCCGGTCCGCTGCCCACGAAGGCGATCCGCCCCGAGGGGTTGGCAGGTCCTGTCATTGAAGAAACTCCCGAATCAGCGGTTGGCGGGACCACCGGGACCTGCGGGGGGCAGGTCCTCGGCTCCCAGGTCGAGAAGTTCGAGGGCGACCGCGGCCCCGATCTTCTCTGCGTCGTCCATGTCTCCGGTGGCGGAGGCGCGCACCACGTCGCCCCCCGCGATGTCCCCGATCCCCAGCGCGCCGCGCAGCGACAGCCGGTCGACCGCGCGGCCGTCGTCGTCGAGGTCGGAGACGACCTCGGCGAGCGCCCCGACGGGGGTCGTGCACTCGGCCTCCAGGCCCGCCAGCACCGCACGCTCGGCGGTGACGGCGAAGCGCACGCCGCTGTCGTCCAGCACCGCGGCCAGCACCGACACCAGATCGGTGTCGGCGGTGCGGCACTCGATCGCCAGCGCACCCTGGGCGGGGGCGGGCAGCATCTGCAGCGGGTCGATCAACTCGTCCGCCTCGTCGACCCGGCCCAGCCGGCGCAGCCCGGCCGCCGCGATCACCACGGCGTCCAGCTCGCCGGAGCGGACCTTCCCGATCCGGGTGTCCACGTTCCCGCGGATCGGCAGCACCTCCAGGCCCTGGCCGAGCGCGTGCAGCTGCACCGTCCGGCGCGGGGACCCGGTGCCGACCCGGGCACCACGGCCCAGCTCGCCGAGCACCCGACCGCCGGTGACCAGCGCGTCGCGGACGTCCTCGCGCTCCGGGATCGCCGCGATCGTCAGCCCGTCGGGCTGTGCGCTCGGGAGGTCCTTGTACGAGTGCACCGCGACGTCGATCTCGCCCGCGTACAGCGCGTCGCGCAGCTGCGAGACGAACACCCCCACCCCGATCTGCGGGATCGGCGCCGACGACCGGTCACCGCTGGTCGAGATGGTGACGAGCTCGCTCGGGTGCCCGGCGGCGGTCAGCCGGTCGGCGACGGTCGTGGACTGCGCGACCGCCAGCTTCGACGGCCGCGTGCCGATCTTCAGGACGCTCACGGGATCTGCTCCGGGGGACGGGACCCGATCGACGGCGTGGGGCCGAGCGGGGCGTTCAGGGCTGCGGTCACGTCGCCGCCGTCGACGCTCGCGTCGGAGCCCCGGACCGGGGCCGCGACCGCGGCGGCGGCCTGCGGGTCGAGCTCGAACAGGGTGCGCAGCGCCGCGGCGTAGCTGTCCCCGTCCGGGCCCTCGGCCAGGCGCTTCACCTGGACCGTGGGCGTGTGCAGCAGCTTGTCGACGACGCGGCGGACGGTCCTCGAGAGCTCCTCGCGGACGTGGCCGTCCAGATCGGGCAGCCGGGAGTCCAGGCGCAGCAGCTCGGCGTCGACGACCTCCGAGGCGCGCCGGCGCAGGGCGGTGACCGTCGGCGTGACCTCGGCCGAGCGCTGCCCGGCCAGGTACTGCTGGGCCTCGGCGTCGACCATCGTCTGGGCCGCGGCGACGGAGCCGCCGTCGGCGGTGTCGAGCAGCCGACGCTGCAGGGTGATGAGGTCGACCATGCGCACGCCGGCCAGCTCGCCGACAGCCGGGTCGACGTCACGCGGCAGGCCCAGGTCGCACACGACCAGAGGTGAGGTGCGGCCGGTCAGCGCCTCGGCGACCGGGGCCACGTCGACGACGTGCCCGATGGCGCCGGTACAGGCCAGCATCAGGTCGGCGTCGCGCAGTTCCTCGGCCAGGGAGTCCATCGGCGCGTAGCGCGCGGTGGTGCCCTGCTCGGCGTGCTCGAGGACCTTCTCCACGAGCCGCTCGCCGCGCTCGGCCGAGCGGTTCAGCACGACGATCTCGCCCGCCCCGGCACGACGCAGGTGCGCGGCGGCCAGCGCGCCCATCGCCCCGGCGCCGACGATCACGGCGCGGGTGCCGCCCAGGCCGACGCCGCCGAGCTCACGGTCGGCGTCGCGCAGTGCCTCGGACACCACCGAGGCGCCCGCCTCGTCGATGCCGGTCCCGGCGTGCACCCGCTTGCCGACGCGCAGAGCCTGCTGCACCAGCTCGTGCAGGACCTTGCCGACGGCGCCCGCGGCGTCCGCGGCCGCGTAGGCGCCGCGCAGCTGGCCGAGGATCTGCGACTCGCCGACCACCATCGAGTCCAGGCCCGCCGCCAGCGCGAACAGGTGCTGGACCGCGGAGCCCGCATAGTGCACGAACAGGTGCTCGGACAGCTCGCCGATGGGGAACCCGGCGTGGGTGCCGAGGACGTCGGTGACGTCGCCGAGGCCGCCGTGGAACGCGTCCACGACCGCGCAGATCTCGATCCGGTTGCACGTGGAGAGGACGACCGCCTCCTCGACGTGCGTGCGGTCGAGCATCTCCTCGAGAAGCTTGGACACGTCACCCGGAGCGACCGAGAGGCGCTCCAGCACCTCGACCGGCGCGCTGCGGTGCGACAGGCCGACCACGAGGACGCTCATGGCTCTACGACACCACCGATTCGTTCGTCTTGTCCGTCACCGCGGCGGCACCGGTGTGCCGTCGCGCCACGTGGAACGCGAGGACCTGCAGTTCGACCGACAGGTCCACCTTGCGGACCTCGACGTCGTCCGGGACCGTCAGCAGCACCGGAGCGAAGTTGAGGATGGACTGCACACCGGCCGCCACGAGCAGGTCGCAGACCTTCTGGGCCGCCGGGCCCGGCGTCGCGATCATCCCGATGGTGACGCCGCCACCGGCGCACACCTCGGGGATCTCGCGCACGTGCCGCACCCGGATGCCGTTGATCTCGCTGCCGACGAGGTCGTCGTCGACGTCGAACAGGGTGCTGACCGGGAAGCCGCGGCCGGCGAAGCCGGTGTAACCGGCCAGGGCGTGGCCCAGGTTGCCGACGCCGACCAACGCGACCGACTGCCGGTGGTCCATGCCCAGCTCGCCCTGCAGCCGTCCCTGCAGCGAGGTGACGTCGTAGCCGACGCCGCGCACCCCGTAGGAACCCAGGTAGGACAGGTCCTTGCGGAGCTTGGCCGAGTTGACCCCGGAGGCACCGGCGAGCTCCTCGGACGACACCGTCTCGACGCCGGCCTCGCGCAGCTCGCCGAGCACCCGCAGGTACACCGCGAGCCGGGACACGGTGGCCTCCGGCACCGGGCGCGCGGGGCGCTCGCCGTTGCCGTCGGGCGCGGCGGCACCGGACTCGGGCGGCAGGGTCACGGGCCGTCCTCCTCGGGCGTCGGTCGCGGGCGGCCGGGTCCCGGTGCCCGCTCCTGCTCGCGGGGGCTTGATCCGCGGGCGGTCGGTCATCGAAACTGGGCGTGCTCCGGTCGGGGGTGTGCAGGTGCCGGTCACCGGCGCGCTCGTGGCACGCCCGCTCACCGGCCGGACGGGCCGGTCGGGCTGCGGACGGACGAGGCCCGGCGTTCCCGGCGCCGCGGAGGCACCGTGCCACCGGGTCCGGCGACGGGAACCCACGGTAGCCGCTTGTGAAGGCACGCACAAAGTTGCGATCTTGGTCCTCTCCGTGCTCGGCCCGGGCCCCTGACCTGGAACTACCGGTGATCGACGGGCAGGAACCGCTCATCGTGCGACGAGTGCCACGTCGTTCTCCACGACACCACCGTCACGCATACCGTGCGACCACCCGTGACGCACCTCTCCGCCCGGGACGGCGCGACGAGGCCCAGGTCACGGTCCCTCGGGTCACCGCTTCTCAGGTGACCGTCGTTCAGGTCACCGTGACGGTGCGGGTCGGCCGGCCGGTCGCCGCGCCCGGCAGCGGGGAGCGGCGCTCGGCGGTCTGGACGACGCCGTCGCCGTCGGTGGCGCGGCACACCAGGGTGTACCCGCCCGGCGGCAGGTCCAGCTCGGCGCGCCACTGCCGCCAGGTGGCCCCGCCGGACGGCACCGGCGCGAGCTCCGCGGTGACCCAGGACCCGGCCGCGCCCCTGTCCTGCACCCCGACCTCGACCCGGCGGATCCCCCGGGGCACCGCCCAGGCGGAGCCGGTGACCACGACCCGGCCGGCGGGCACGCTCGCGTACGAGGCGGGCGACTCGATCCGCGCGGCGGTCTCCATCGGCCCGGGCGGCGCCCACCCGCGGTCGCGCCAGTAGTCGGCGCGGGCGGCGAAGGTGGTGAACTCGATGTCGGTGACCCACTTGGTGGCCGAGACGTAGCCGTAGAGCCCGGGGACGACGATCCGCACCGGGAAGCCGTGCTCGGGCGGCAGCGCGACCGGGCCGTCCGGTCCGGCCATCGCGACCGCGAGCAGCGCACCGCGGGCGGGGTCGAGGAGCAGCGACGACGGGCTGCCCGCCGTCCAGCCGTCGGTCGAGGTGGACAGCGCCTGGTCCGCCGCCGGGTCGGGCGCGGCGGCCGCGAGCAGCGGCGCGAGCTCCACCCCGGTGAACCGGGTGGTGGACACGAGGTCCCCGCCGACGTCGTTGGAGACGCACGCCATCGTCACCCAGCGTTCGACGAGCGGGCGGGCCAGCAGGTCGTCGAGGGTGAGGGTGAGCTCGCGCCCGACCCGCCCGTGCACCCGCAGGCTCCACGACGCCGGGTCGACCGACGGGACCCGCAGCGCGGTGTCGATCCGGTAGAAGTCGTCGACGGCGGTGGTGAACGCGGCCGCGCCCGGCACCTGCGCCCCGGCGGGCAGCGCCGGGGCGGGCGCGATGCGGCCCTGCGCGGCGAGCGTCCGGATCCGGGCGGTGA
>NZ_WWFY01000682.1:0-8516 GCF_009864975.1 Pseudonocardia sp. SID8383 | reverse complement strand
GCCCCCCGCCGCGGCGGGGTCCTGCGGGTGGGGGTGACCGGCGGCGGATCGTCGGACTCCCTCGACCCGCACAGCCCCGCCACCAACCCGGACATCGCCCGCGTCGTCAGCCTCTACGAGCCCCTCGTGCGCTGGGACGACGACTACACGCTGCAGCCCGCCGTCGCCGCGTCCGTCCGCCCCGACCCCGGCGCCCGCAGCTGGACCGCGACCATCCGGCCCGGCATCACCTTCCACGACGGGCGCCCGGTGACCCCCGACGACGTCGTCGCGACCTTCCGGCGGATCACCGACCCGGCCGACCCCAAGTCCGGCGCCGCGCAGCTGGAGACGCTCACCGACGTCGTCGTGGTCGGCGACGACCGGGTCCGGTTCGTGCTCAGCGAGCCCGGGCCGGTGTTCGACCAGTACCTGGCCGAGTACAGCTGCGGGATCGTCCCGGCCGACTTCTCCGTCGACCGTCCGGTGGGTACGGGTGCGTTCCGGTTCGAGTCCTTCTCCCCCGGGCAGCAGAGCGCCTTCGTCCGCCACGACGGGTACTGGCGTCCGGACCAGCCCTGGGTCGACCGACTGGAGCTGATCAACTTCAGCGAGGAGGACGCCCGGATCAACGCGCTGCTGTCCGGGCAGGTCGACGCGATCGACCAGGTACCGCTGTCGCTCACCCAGGTGGTCGGCGCCTACGACTCGATCTCCCTGCTCACCGCCGAGACCGGCAGCTGGCTGCCGTTCACGATGCGGGTCGACGTCGAACCGTTCGACGACGTCCGGGTCCGGCAGGCGCTGCGCCTGGCCACCGGCCGCGGCGAGATGGTCGCCCAGGTGCTCTCCGGCCAGGGCGTCGCCGCGGGCGACCTCTACGGCCGCTTCGACCCCGACTACCTGGACCCGCGCCGGGAGCAGGACCTGGAGCGGGCGCGCGACCTGCTGGCCGCCGCCGGGAAGCCGAACCTGTCCCTGGAGCTCGTGACCTCACCGATCCAGGCGGGCTCGGTGGAGTCGGCGCAGGTGCTGGTCACCCAGGCCCGCGCCGCCGGCATCGACATCGGGCTGCGCCGGGTGGACACCTCCACCTTCTTCTCCGACCAGTACCTGCAGTGGGAGTTCGCGCAGAGCTTCTGGAACACCCGCAACTACCTGCCGCAGGCCGGGTCGTCGTCGCTCCCGGACTCGCCGTTCAACGAGACGCACTGGAACGACGCCGAGTACATCCGGATCGTCCGCCGGGCCCGCGCCGAGGTGGACACGGCCCGGCGCGGCGAGCTGGTCCGCCAGGCCCAGCGCATCGAGTACGACCGCGGCGGCTACCTCATCTGGGGCTTCCCGAACCGGGTGGACGCCCACCAGACCTACGTCGGCGGGCTCACGCCCAGCCGCACCGGGCTGTCGCTGTCCGGCTACGAGTTCCGGAAGGCATGGGTCGGCGCATGAGCCTCGTGACGAGAATGATCCTCCGGCGGCTGCTGGTGAGCGTCCTGGTCCTGTTCGTGGTGTCGCTGCTGGTCTTCGCGGCGACGCTGCTGCTGCCCGGCGACCCGGCTCGCGCCATCCTCGGTCAGCAGGCCACCCCGGAACGGGTCGCGGCGCTGACCGAGCAGCTCGGCCTCGACCGCCCGGTCTGGGAGCGCTACCTCGGCTGGCTCGGCGGTGTCCTCACCGGCGACCTCGGCTTCTCCGCCGCCACCCAGGGGCCGGTCACCGAACTGCTCGGTGGCCGGATCACGGCGTCCGCGGTCCTGCTGGTGCTCACCGCGCTCGTCGCCACCCCGGTGGCCCTGGCGCTGGGCGCCTGGGCCGCGGTCCGTCGCGGCACCCGCACCGACTCCGCGCTGTCGGGCACCAGCCTGGTCCTGGCCGCGCTGCCCGAGTTCGTCATCGGTGTGCTGCTCGTCGTGCTGTTCGCGACCTCGGTGCTGCAGGTCCTGCCGTCGGTCACGATCGCCCGCCCCGGCGAGCCCGTGTGGGCCCGCCCCGGGCAGCTCGTGCTGCCGGTGCTGACCCTGGCGCTGGTCGTGATCCCCTACGTCGTCCGGATGACCCGGGCGACGCTGTCGGAGACCTTCGACACCGGGTTCGTCGAGATGGCCCGGCTCAAGGGGCTGCCCGAGCGCACGGTGCTGCTGCGCCACGCCGTCCCGCACACGATCGGGCCGGTCGCGCAGGTGCTGGCACTGCAGCTGGCGTGGCTGGCCGGCGGCGTCGTGGTCGTCGAGTTCCTGTTCCGCTACCCCGGCATCGGGCAGGCGCTGATCGACGCCGTCAACAACCGCGACGTGCAGGTGGTCCAGGCGATCTCGATGCTGATCGCCGCGTTCTACGTCGTGGTCAACCTGGCCGCCGACGTCGCCGGGATCCTGGCCGACCCGCGGATCCGTACCGCCGGAGGTACCCGATGAGCGTCACCAGTCCCCCCGTCACCTCCGGCGCCGCGTCCGCACCGGCCGGACTCGTCCGGCGCACCTTCCGGCGCCGCCAGGCCCGGATCGGCGCAGCGCTGACCCTGGTCGTCGTCGCCGTCGCCCTGCTCGGGCCGACGCTCGGCCCTCTGCTGACCGGCTTCGGCGTCGACGACTTCGCCGGCCGCCCGTTCAGCTCGGACGGGGTTCTCGGCACCGACGACCTCGGGCGCGACGTGGTCGCCCGCTTCCTCGCGGGTGGTGGGCCGGTCCTGCTCTACGCGCTCGCCGCGACCGCGCTGGGCCTGGTCGGCGGTGCGGCCGCCGGCATGCTCGCCGGGTACTCCGGCGGCCGGCTCGACACCCTGATCATGCGGGGCGGCGACGTGCTGCTGTCGTTCCCGCAGCTGGTGCTGGCGCTGCTCGCGGTGGCCGTGCTCGGCTCGTCCGGCTGGCTGCTGGTGCTGGTCATCGGGATCTCGCACATCCCCCGGGTGGCCCGGGTCGCGCGGCAGGCCACGCTGTCGGTCGCCGGGCAGGACTACGTGCTCGCCGCCCGGATGTACGGCGTCCCGCGCCGCCGGATCCTCGGCACCGAGATCCTGCCGAACATCACCGGCCCGCTGATGGTGGAGCTGGGCCTGCGGTTGACCTACTCGATCGGCTACATCGCCTCGCTGTCGTTCCTCGGTCTCGGCGTGCAGCCGCCCGCCGCGGACTGGGGCCTGCAGATCAACGAGAACCGGATCGCGCTGATCGTCGCCCCCTGGGGCGTCCTGCTGCCGGTGCTGGCCATCGCGATCCTCACCGTCGGCACCAACATGATCACCGACGCCCTCGCCAAGGAGTCGGCCGACACCACCGGGGAGGGCGCATGACCGCCACCGCGACACCCACGATCGGCTGCACGGGCCTGCGCGTGTCCACCACCGGCGGGCGGGAGGTGCTGCACGGTGTCGACTACGCGGTCGCCCCGGGTGAGATCCTCGCGCTGGTCGGCGAGTCCGGCTCCGGGAAGACGACGGCGGCACTGGCCGCGCTCGGCCACTTCCGGACCGGGCTCGCGCACACCGGCGGCACCATGGCGTTCCACGGCCACACCGAGACCCACGACGACCTGCTCACCCTCGACCCGGTCACGCTGCGCGGGGTCCGCGGCCGGCTGGTCAGCTACGTGCCGCAGGACCCGGCGCTGTCACTGAACCCGTTGCTGCGGGTCGGCACCCAGGTCGCCGAGGTGCTGGAGGCGCACTCCTGGGACGGTGACGTCACCGGCCGGGTCCGGGAGGTCCTCGCCGAGGTCGGCCTGCCCGACGACGACGCATTCCTGGCCCGCTACCCGCACCAGCTCTCGGGCGGGCAGCAACAGCGGGTCGGGATCGCGGCCGCGTTCGCGAACCGGCCCGACGTCGTCGTGCTCGACGAGCCGACGACCGGGCTCGACGTCACCACCCAGGACCTCGTCCTGGACACCGTGCGGGAGCTGGTGACCCGGTCGGGGACGGCGGCGCTCTACATCACCCACGACCTCGCCGTCGTCGCCGGGCTGGCGGACCGGGTGGCGGTCATGCAGTCCGGGGAGGTCGTCGAGACCGGGCCGGTGGCCCGGGTGCTCACCGCACCCGAGCACCCGTACACGCGGGGCCTGATCGCCGCGGTGCCCGACCTGGACCGGCGTGTCGAGCGGGCACCGGTCCCGAGCGGCGACGCGGGCGGCGAGCCGGTGCTGCGGGTGTCCGGCGCCGGGAAGCGCTACGGCGCGACCACCGTCCTCGACGGGGTGGACCTGGAACTGTGGCCTGGCGAGTGCCTGATGCTGCTCGGCGAGTCCGGCTCGGGGAAGACCACACTGGCCCGCGGGCTGTCCGGGCTGCTGCCGCTGGACGCGGGGACGCTGACGCTCAAGGGCGAGGAGCTGGCCACCCCGCGGTCCCACGCCCAGCTGCGCAGCGTGCAGTACGTGTTCCAGAGCCCGTTCGCGTCGCTGAACCCGCGCCGGACCCTGGCCGGGTCGCTGGAGGTTCCGCTGCGCCACCTCACCGACGCCGACGCCGGCACCCGCCGGGCCCGGGTCCTGGACATGCTGCGTCAGGTACGGCTCGACGAGTCGTTCGCGGCGCGCTACCCGGGGTCGCTCTCGGGCGGCGAGCGACAGCGTGCGGCCATCGCGCGGGCCCTGGTCACCGCACCGGACGTGCTGGTGTGCGACGAGGTCACCTCGGCGCTGGACGTGTCGGTGCAGGCCGCGATCCTGGACCTGCTCGCCCTGGTCCGCCGCGAGCTGGGCACGGCGATGGTGTTCGTGACCCACAACATCGCCCTGGCCCGCGAGGTGGCCGACCGGATCGCGGTGCTGCAGGGCGGCCGGATCGTCGAGCAGGGCACCGTCGAGGAGGTCCTGTCGAACCCCGCGAACGACTACACCCGCGAGCTGCTGGCGCACACGCCGTCGATGGCGGCGGTCCGATGAGCGGAGGGATGAAGGGCACCGTCGCGCCCGGGTACTCCGCCGTCGCGGACGCCTTCGCCGCGGTGCTCGCCGGGAGCCGTGCCGGCGTCGCGTTCTCGGTGGTCCGCGACGGGGAGGTGCTCGTCGAGCTGCACGGCGGGCTCGCCGACCCCGCCACCGGACGGCCCTGGGAGGCGGACACGGTCGCGGTGCTGTTCTCCGGCACCAAGGGTCTGACCGCGGCCGCCTGCGCGGCGGTGTCCGACCGGCTGGAACCGGACGCTCCGGTGGCCCGGTACTGGCCGGAGTTCGCTGCGGGCGGCAAGGAGCGCGTGACCGTCGGCCAGGTGCTCTCGCACACCGCCGGGCTGCTGTACCCCGACCCCGAGCCGGTGGGGGCCGACCGGTGGGACGACCGGGCGTGCGCCGCGGTGCTCGCCCGGCAGGAGCCGCTGTGGGAGCCGGGCACGGCGGTCGCCTACCACCCGACGACCTACGGGGCGATGACCGCGGAGCTGCTGGCGCGGGTCACCGGGCGGGACTCCCGTGCGGTCGTGCGCGACCTGGTCGCGCAGGTCCCCGGTGCCCGGGTGTTCCTGGGTGCGGCCCCACCGGGACCGGCGCGGATCGTGCGCGACCCGGACTACCGGATCTCGACGTTCCTCACCGACCCGCGGCGTCGACGACTCGTCGAACGGATGTACCGGATGCTGCTCGAGGAGCCGGACCTGCCGAACACGGGCGTCTACCACCGGTCCGGCGGGCTGGCCGGGGCCGGCCTGGCGAGCGCCCCGTCGATGGCCCGGTTCTACGCGGCGCTGTGCCCGTCGGGCCCGGCACCGGGGGTCTCCCCGGTACCGGCCGCGGCGCTGGCCCGGGCCACCCGGACCTGGTCGGAGGGGACCGACGCGGTCAACGACCGGCCGCTGCGGTTCGGCCTCGGCTTCGAGCTCGCCGACCCGATCGGGACCTACGGACCCGAGCCGGTCGCGTTCGGCCACTCCGGCGCGGGCGGCGGGCGGCACGGTGCCTGGCCCGAGCGGGGGCTCGGGTTCTCCTTCCTCACCAACGAGATGCGCGCCGAGGACGTCGACGACCGGGCGTCGAGCCTGCTGGCGGCGCTGCAGACCTGCGGGTGAGCTCGCGGACGCCGAGGGAGCGCCCGCTGTGCGGACGCTCCCGTCGGTGCGGTCGTGGCGCGGTCAGGCGAAGTCGAGCACGTCCGCGGCGTCGAGGCGGGGCAGCCGCGGGTGCCAGGCGTCCGGGCCGGGGTGGCCCAGGTTGACCACGAGCAGCGCGCGGTGCCGGCCGCCGGGGAAGAACTCCCCGGTGACGGCGTCGGCGTCGAAGCCGGCCATCGGGCCGGTGGCGAGGCCGTGCGCGCGGGCGGCGAGCAGGACGTAGCCGATCTGCAGCGAGGCGTTGAACCGGGCCATCGGCTCGCGGCCCTCACGGCCCTGGGACTCCAGTCCCTCGCGGAAGCCGGGCTTGACCGGGAACGTGGTGTCCGAGTGCTCGTGGAAGTCGAGGTCCGCGGCCAGGATCGCGATGACCGGGGCGGCCTCGGACTTGGCCCGGTTGCCCTCGGCGAGCAACGGCAGCAGGCGCTGCTTCCCCTCGTCGCTGCGGACGAAGGTCACGCGCAGCGGCTGGGTGTTGGCCGCGGTCGGCGGCCACTGGGCCAGGTCCCACACCGCGCGGAGCGTCTCGTCGGTGACGGGCTCGTCGGTGAAGGTGTTGGCGGTGCGGGCCTCGGTGAACAGGGCGGCGCGGCCGGCCTCGTCGAGGCGGGGCAGGAGCACCGGGGAAGCGGTCTCGGCAGTCACAGAAGGTAGAGCGTTCAACGACCTCTCCGGTATTCCGCTCCCGGCGATGATCCGGATCACCCGGTGGCGTGGACGCCCCAGCGCAGCACCTGGGACTCGCCGGGGACGAGTTCGATCAGGTCGGTGCCCGAGTTCAGCGCGTCCGGCGGGCAGGTCATCGGCTCGACCGCGATCGCCCGCGACGGCGTCACCGCTCCGTCCGGGCCCTGGCGCGGGAAGTCCGACGGGGTGAAGACCTGCACCCAGCCGAACGCCGCGTCGGCCCACAGCTCGGTGCCGCCGCCGTCCCGGGACCCGACGCGGTGCCGGACCCGGCCGTCGGCGCCGCCGTCCGGGCCGTCGCCGGGAGTGCAGCCGCCGAACGCACTGTCCAGGACCAGCCCGGCGAGCCGGGTCCGGGAGACCGCGCCGTCCAGCGGCCGCGCCGGGCCGTCCGGGAGCTGGTCGCGCAGCGGCAGCTCGGTCCGGGCGGACAGGGTCAGCTCCAGCTCGTCGGTCGGCACGTCACCGACCCGCAGGTACGGGTGGAAGCCGAGGCCGAACGGGACGGGCGCGTCCCCGAGATTCTCCACGACCGTGGTGACGGTGAGCCCGTCGCGGCCGACGGCGTAGGTCACGGTGACCCGCACCGGCTGCGGCCAGCCGGGCTGCACCGGCGCGACGGCGGTCAGCGTGATCCGGTCCCCCGCCCGCTCCACCGGGGTCCAGGGCACGTGCCGCAGCAGGCCGTGGATGGCGTTGCCGGCGTCCGGCTCGGTCAGCGCGAGCTGCCTGCGGGTCCCGCGGTGGGTCCAGGCGCCGCCGCGGACCCGGTTCGGCCAGGGCGCGAGCACCGCGCCGGAGCCCTTCGGCGGGCGGGCCGTGGGCGGGTGCGGCTCGACCCGGACCCGGCCGCCCTGGGAGAACCCGGCCAGCGCCGCCCCGACCTCGTCGACCTCGGCCCGGGAGTCGCCGCTGACGATCACGAACCGTTCACCGCACGCGTCCACGTCGGTGAGTCTCCGTGATCGCTCCGCTCAGCCGGCCAGCGGGGTGGCGCGGGCGATGTCGGCGTCGCCGACGACCTCGACCGGGGCGGGCGGCCCCAGCTCGGCGACGGTGAACCCGACGCCCGCGTCGCGGGCGAGCCCGACGACGTGCTCGTGGTGGGTGAACAGCAGCACCTGCGCGGTGGCGGCCAGCTCCCCCAGCACGGCGACGGCGGCGGCGCCGCGCTCGTCGTCGAAGGTCATGAGGACGTCGTCGAACACGACCGGCACCGTCGGGAGCCCGGCGGCGACCCGGTCGGCCTGCAGCTGCTCGATCCCGGCCAGGCGCAGCGCGAGGTGCACCTGGTCCGCGGTGCCCTCCGAGAGCCGGGTCGGGGCGAGCTCCTCGCCGTCGGCGCGCACCGCGACCAGGCTGCGTCCGGCACCGCCCGCCTCGGCCGGGGGCCGCAGCGCGACGAACCGGCCGCCGGTGAGGCGTTCGAGCACCACCCCGGCGCGGACCAGCAGCGGGGAGGCGTGGCTGCGCTCGTAGGCCTCCAGCTCGCGACGCAGGATCTCGCGCTGCAGGTGCAGCACCAGGTAGCGCTCCGCGGCGTCGGCGACGCCGGCCAGCTCGGACTGGGCGCGGGCGTACAGCTCCGCGGCACCCTCGGCCTCCTCCAGCTCGCGGCGTCGGGCCCGCAGCCCGCCCAGCTGCTCACGGACCTCGTCCTGCTCGGCCCCGAGCTCGCGCTCGTGGGCCTGCGCCCGGTCCAGCGCCTCGGTCAGCGCACCGGGCTCGGTGTCCGGGGCCGCGGCGACCAGTTCGCCGGCGTCGAGGTCGGGGGCGGCGGCGGCGAGCAGGCGCTCCTGCTCG
>NZ_WWFY01000681.1:0-10270 GCF_009864975.1 Pseudonocardia sp. SID8383 | reverse complement strand
GCCCCGGCGCGGGCGGCGGCGGGGCCTGGCCGTCCGGCCCCGGCTGACCGGGGGGCGGCGGCGCGGCGGTGTCACCGGTACCGGTCCGCTCGCGGGCGAACTTGGTCGCGGTGTCGATCTGACCGTCGTGACCGTACTTCTGCTTGGCCGCGTCGCCGACCTTGTTCAGGGCCTGGTCGACCTTGTCGTCGTGCTTGCCGAGCAGTTCCTTGGCCTTGTCCAGGAAACTCATGCGCCCCATGCTGGCCCCGTCAGCGCCGGGGCGCAGTGCCGGGCCGTCGCTCGTTCGGGTGGTGGTGGCCGCCGGTCGCCGAGCGGAGCCGGGCGTGCTCCGGGCGGAGGTCGTCCACCCGGGTCACGCCGAGCAGCTGCATCGTCCGCTCCACCTCGGCGCGCAGGATCTCCACCGCGCGGGACACCCCGGCCTCGCCACCGGCCATCAGCCCGTACAGGTAGGCGCGGCCCACCAGCGCCGCGCGGGCGCCGAGCGCGGCGGCGGCGACGACGTCGCCGCCGTGGGTGATCCCGGTGTCCACCAGGACCTCCGCGTCGTCGCCGAGCTCCTGCACCACCGGCTCGATCAGCTCGGCGGGCACCGGGGCCCGGTCCAGCTGCCGTCCGCCGTGGTTGGACAGCAGCACGCCGTCGGCGCCCGCGTCGGCGACGCGGCGGGCGTCGGTGACCGACTGGACGCCCTTGACCACCAGCTTCCCGGGCCAGGCCCCGCGCAGCCAGGTGACGTCGTCGAGGGTCAGCGCCGGATCGAACACCCGGTTGATCACCTCGTAGGGGCTGCCGCCGCCCGCGGCGAGCGACTCGAACGTCAGCGGCTCGGTGGTGAGCAGGTCGAACCACCAGCGGGGGTGGCGGGCGCCGTCGACGAAGGTCCGCAGCGACAGCGCGGGCGGGATGGACAGGCCGTTGCGGGCGTCGCGGCGCCGGTTGCCGCCGACCGGGGTGTCCACGGTGAGCAGCAGCGTGTCGTAGCCGGCCTCCTGCGCCCGGGAGACGAGCTCGTGGGCGACCGAGCGGTCGCGCCACAGGTAGAGCTGGAACCAGTGCCGCCCGCCGCGCCCGGCCTCGGCGACGCCCTCGATCGTCGTCGAGCCCATCGTCGAGAGCGCGTAGGGGATCCCGGCCCGCGCGGCGACGGCGGCGACCGCACGCTCGCCCTCGGTGTGCATCATCCGCGTGAAGCCGGTCGGGGCCAGCGCGAAGGGCAGCGACGAGCGCCCGCCCAGGATCTCCCGGCCGGTGTCCACCCGCGAGACGTCGGTGAGCACGGTCGGCGAGAACTCCACCGACGCCCACACCTCGCGGGCCCGGCGCAGGCTCACCTCGTCCTCGGCGGCCCCGTCGGTGTAGTCGAACACCGCCCGCGGCGCGCGCCGCCGCGCCAGCTCGCGCAGGTCACCGATGCTCGACGCGCGGGCGAGCCGGGCCGCCGTGCGGTCCAGGGTGAACGGGGCCGGCCGCAGCAGCGGCGCCAGCTCGGACGGGCGGGGAATGCGACGGCGCACCATCGCCCCGACATTAGGTGACCGGTCAGCGTCGGCGCAGCAGCTCGTAGGCGGCGACGGCTCCGGCGGAGGCGACGTTGAGCGACTCCACCCCGCCGTACATCGGCAGCGAGAGGATCCCGTCGAGCCGGGAACGGACGTCCTCGGTCAGCCCGTCGGTCTCGTTGCCCAGCACCAGCGCGACCCGGGACGGGAGCGACGCCTCCAGCAGCGAGTCGCCGCCGGCGTCGAGCCCGAACACCCCGAACCCGGCGGCGTGCATGAGGTCGACGCCCTCGGTGGCGGTGGCGCAGCGCAGCACCGGCGCGGCGAACGCCACCCCGGCCGACGCCTTGATCACCAGCGGGTCGATGGCGGGCACCCCGCGGCGGGGCAGCAGCACGCCGTCCAGACCGGCGGCCGTCGCGCTGCGC
The DNA here is from genome assembly GCF_009864975.1 of Pseudonocardia sp. SID8383. Classification (NCBI taxonomy): domain Bacteria; kingdom Bacillati; phylum Actinomycetota; class Actinomycetes; order Pseudonocardiales; family Pseudonocardiaceae; genus Pseudonocardia; species Pseudonocardia sp. SID8383. The sequence continues at coordinate 8,337 of NZ_WWFY01000681.1, read as the reverse complement.
AGGATCATCCCGACGTTCGACGGGTTGGTGACGGCGTCGAGCACCAGCACCGACGCCGGCCGCCGGGTGCCCAGGTCGGACAGGAAGTGCTCCAGCGGCGACATCCGCGGGGCGACGACGTCGGCCAGCACGCCCTGGTCATGGCGGCCGTTGCCGGCCAGCACCTTCACCCGCTGCGCGGTCGCGCGCTGCACCGGCACCCCGCGACCGCGGGCGGCCGCGGTGATCTCGCGCTCGCCGCCACCGCGCACCGTGTCGGCCAGCACGACCTTGTCGACCTCCAGGTCGGGGTCGGCCAGCGCCTCCAGGACGGGCTTGCGGCCGTAGACCGTGATGAACCGGTCCTTCGGGGAGACCGCACCTGCATCGCTCACGAGGAGAAGCGTCGCACGTAGGATCGCGGCCATGCCGTCCCGGCTCTCCGCACTCGACGCGTCCTTCCTGTACCTGGAGGAGGCGACCACACCGATGCACGTCGGCGGGGTCGCCGTGTTCGACCGCCCCGACGACGGCTTCGACTACGACCGGCTGGTCGAGCTCATCGAGCAGCGCATCGCGCTGGTGCCGCGCTACCGGCAGAAGGTCCGCCACGTCCCGGGCAACCTCGCGCGCCCGGTGTGGGTCGACGACCCCGAGTTCGACATCGCCTACCACGTGCGCCGCTCGGCACTGCCCCGTCCGGGCAGCGAGGAGCAGCTGACCGAGCTGGTCGGGCGCCTGATGTCGCGCCCGCTGGACCACACCCGCCCGCTGTGGGAGATGTACCTCATCGAGGGCCTCGCCCCCGCCGGGGACGGCCGCGGCGGCGACGGCGGACGCGTCGCGATCCTCACCAAGACCCACCAGGCGATGGTCGACGGCATCTCCGCCATCGACATCGGCCAGGTCATCCTGGACGTCTCCGCCGAGCCGCGGGACACCCCGGACGAGCTGTGGATGCCGCGCCCGGAGCCGACCGACGGCCAGCTCGTGCTCGACGCGATCTCCGAGGCGGTCACCCGCCCCACCGAGATCGTGGACAACGTCCGGGTCGCCGCGGGCGACGCGCTGGCCACCGTCGGCAAGCTCGCCGGGGCCGCGGGCAAGGTCCTGAACATGGCCCGCACCGCGGGCCGCCGCGCGCCCGGGCTCCCGTTGAACGCCGAGATCTCCACCCAGCGCCGGTTCGCGATGGCCCGCACCGACCTGGAGGACTACCGCAAGGTCCGCGCCGCCTACGGCTGCGACGTCAACGACGTGGTGCTCGCCGTCATCGCCGGTGCCCTGCGCACCTGGCTGATGTCGCGCGGCGAGCCGGTCGCCGGGTCGTCGTCGGTGCGGGCGCTGGTGCCGCTGTCGGTGCGCGGGGAGGGCGACGTACCCAGTTCGGCGACCGGCGGGTCGCTCGGGAACCGGGTGGCGTCGTTCCTGGTGGACCTGCCCGTCGGCGAGCCGAGCCCGCTGGTGCGGCTGCACCAGGTCACCCACCAGATGCGCGAGCACACCGACACCGGCGACGCCGTCGGTGCGGACACGCTGGTGCGGATCGGCGGGTTCGCCCCGCCGACGCTGCACGCCGTCGGCGCCCGCGCCGCGAACGGCATGGCCCGGCACTTCTTCAACCTGGTCGTGACCAATGTGCCCGGCCCGCAGTTCCCGCTCTACGCGGCCGGGGCGCGGATGCTGGAGATGTTCCCGGTGGTGCCGCTGGCGAAGGGTCAGGCCGTCTCCATCGGCCTGACCAGCTACGACGGTGGTGTGTACTACGGACTGAACGGGGACAGGGGCGCCATGGGCGACCTGGACGTGCTCGCCGGGATGGTGGACGAGTCACTCGAGGAGCTCCTCGAGACACTGCGACAGACACCGATGACACCCGTCAGAGGAGACGACCGTTGAGGATCTACCTCCCCGCGACCTGGCCGATGCTGGCCCGCACGGTGAAGACCGGGAACTTCGAGCCGCTGGGCGGCACCGCGTTCGCACTCACCCCGAAGCTGCGCGAGTCCTACACCGCAGGCGACGACGAGGAGCTCGAGTACGCCGCGATGAACGAGGCGGCGCGGGCGTCGCTGCGGCTGCTCTCGGTCGAGTTCGGGCTGGGCGAGGACGACACCCCCGCCCGCCGGGTCGTGGTGTCCGCCGACACCGACGACGTCACCCTGCGCCCCGACCTCGACGACGGCGCGGTCCGGGTCACCGGCCCGGTGCCGGTGTCGAAGATCGCCGCCGTGCACGTGGACCTGCCGGAGGCCGAGCACGCCGTCCGGGAGGCGGCCGGCGCGGTCGACAAGGCCGACCTGGGCGACATGGACGCCGAGTTCCTCGTCGGTGAGGCCGAGGACCACGAGCTGGCCTGGTACGACGGCACCGAGCTGCCGTTCCTCGTCGAGCTGGGCTGAGCCCCGGCGGTCGGTCAGCCCGTCCCGGCCGGCGGCCCCGGTGCGGGATCGGCGAACACCGGGTCCCGCCCCTCCAGCCGCGCGGTCACCGCCTCGCGCTGGTTCGGGCTCGCGATCAGCGCACCGATCTCGGCCTGTTCGGCGGCGAGCTGCTCGGCGGGTGGGCGGGGCGCCGCGAGCAGCCGCTTCGCCGCACGCACGGCGTGCGGGTTGCGGGCGGCGATCTCGTGCGCGGTCGCCAGCGCGGCCGCCCGCGGGTCCTCGGCGGTGCGGGTCGCGAGCCCCAGCGCGACGGCCTCGGTGCCGGACACCGTGCGCCCGGTGAAGGTCAGGTCGCGGGCGACGTCGCGCCCGACCAGCTGCGGCAGCAGCAGCGTGCCGCCCATGTCCGGCACCAGGCCCCATATGATCTCCAGCACCGACAGCGTCGCGGTGGGGGCGACGATCCGCAGGTCCGCCCCCAGCGCGATCTGCAGCCCGCCGCCCAGCGCGTGCCCCTGTACGGCGGCAATCACCGGCACGTCCAGCTCGGCCCAGACATACGCTGCGCGCTGCCCGGTCGCGTGCGCCGGGGAGCCCTCGCGCGGCGGGGGCAGCTCGGCGGTGGCCGAGCGCCGTTCACCGGAACGCATCGCGCGGAACATGTCGCGGTCCAGCCCGGCGCAGAAGTCCGGCCCGTCCGCCGAGAGAACCACCGCGCGGACGTCCGTGCGGTCGCGCAGCGCCTCCGCGGCGTGCACGATCGCGGTGAACTGGGCGACGTCGAGGGCGTTGCGGCGCTCCGGGCGGGTGAGCCGCACCTCGGCGACGCCGTCGTCGACGGTGGTCCGGACACGCTCGCTCATGCACCGGACCGTAACCCGGATCGGAGGCCGGTATGGCGTTCGTCGCGCCGCAGCTGCACGAGGTGACCCGTGGGCTCGCGTTCCCGGAGGGCCCGGTGGCGCTGTCCGACGGGTCGGTGCTCGTCGTCGAGATCGCGGCCGGGCGGCTGACCCGGGTGCTGCCCGACGGCGGCCACGTCACCGTCGCCGAGACCGGGGGTGGACCGAACGGCGCCGCGATCGGCCCGGACGGCGCCGTCTACGTCTGCGACAACGGCGGCTTCACCTGGCACACCCGCCCCGACGGCACCGTGTACCCGGGCAACCAGCCCGAGGACTACCGCGGCGGCGCGATCCTGCGCGTCGACCCCGACACCGGCGGCTCCTCGGTGCTCCACGACGGCCTGCGCGGCCCCAACGACATCGTCTTCGCCGCCGACGGCACCTTCTGGTTCACCGACCTCGGCAAGCGCCGCCCCCGCGAGGTCGACCTCGGCGGGCTGTACCACGCCCGTACCGACGGCTCGGCGCTCACCGAGGTCGTGCACCCGCTCATGACCCCGAACGGCGTGGGTCTGTCCCCGGACGGTTCCCGGCTCTACGTCGCCGAGACCGCCACCGGCCGTGTCTGGTGCTGGGCGGTGACCGGACCCGGCACGCTCGCCGCGCCGCCGGAACTGCCCGGCCCGCCCGGCCCCGGTGACGCCCGCCTGCTGCACGGCTTCGCCGGGTTCCGCAACCTCGACTCGCTCGCCGTCGACGGCGACGGGAACGTCTGCGTCGCCACCCTGGTCTCCGGCGAGGTCAGCGTGCTGTCCCCGGCCGGGGAGCTGCTCGGCACCGTCGCGCCGCCCGAGCACGACCCGCACGTCACGAACATCTGCTTCGCCGGCGCCGGGTCGCGCGACGCCTGGGTCACCTCGTCGGGACGGGGTCGGCTCTACCGCTGCACCTGGCCGGTCGACGGTCTCGACCTGGCGTTCCGCCGCTGAGGGCCCCGGGTCAGCCGCGGACCGGCGGTTCGATGGTGATCGGGGCGCCCCAGCCGTCGTAGCGGACGAGGGCGTCGAGCGCCGCGCCGTCGGGGAGCTGCTGGCGGACCCGGCTGCGCAGCGGCCTGCGCTCGGCGTCGACCCAGATCTCCGCGCTCAGCCGGGTCAGTCCGGCCTGCTGCTGGGCCTGCAGCGCCGTGCGGCGCGCCGGGTCGGTCTCGGTCGCCGCGGCCCGGACCAGGTCGACGACCAGTGTGTAGTGCACGGTCGGGGTGCCGTCGACGGCGTCGTCGGCGGCGTCGGCGACGAGCACCGCGTCCGGGTAGCGCGCGACCGCCCCCAGCGGGTCGAGTCCGGCGGCGACGTTCGCGGCCAGCGTCGCGTGGGACATCTGCTCCGGGGGCAGCGAGACCCGGCCGGCCTCGCCCCAGCCGCCCTCGCCGGGGCGCAGCCAGGTCCGGCCGTCGATCCGGATGATCTCCGTGCTCTGCGCGACCGCGCCGGACGGGCCGGAGCGCAGCAGCAGCCGCACCGCGGGGGCGTCCCCGTCCTGGTCGACCCGCAGGGCGCCGTCGCCGGTGACCGGGACGGTCGTGCCGCCGTCGGTCAGGGTGCCCGCCACGGACAGCGTCGAGCCGCCGTCGAGCCGGGTGCGGGCCCGGACGTCGGTGATCAGCGGCGCCGGGTCGTAGTACTTCGGCAGGGCGGCGGGCGCGGCGGCGGGCGGTGCGGGGGTGGCACCGAAGGAGCCGGGCCAGGCGCAGCCGGTCAGCCCGGGCACCAGCACCGCCCCGCACAGCAGCAGCGTCATCGCGCGCCGTCCCGGCACTACCCGCTCCCCGGCCGTCGTCGTGATGGTCAGAACCTGTCGCTCGCCAGCGCCACCAGCACGCGGCGCAACGCCTCGAGTCTGCCTCCTCCGAGTGCGCCGGAGGCGACCAGGTCGTCCAGTGCGCACTCCGGGTCGGCGGGCGGCCCGAGGTGCCCGCAGCCGCGCGGGCAGTCCTCGATCGCGGTCGCCAGGTCGCCGAACGCGGCGACGACGTCGTCCGCGCCGACGTGCGCGAGCCCGAACGAGCGCACCCCGGGGGTGTCGACGACCCAGCCCTCGGCGTGCGGGAACGCCAGCGCCGCGGTGGTCGTGTGCCGGCCCTTCCCCACGCCCGACACCCGTCCGATGGCCTGGGTCGCGGCCGGGACGATCGCGTTGACCAGGGTGGACTTGCCGACCCCGGAGTGTCCGACCAGCGCGCACAGCCGCCCGGACAGCTCCTCCCGCAGCGCGTCCAGCCCGGACGGAGGCCCGGACTCCGAGCGCCCGGTCACCAGCACCGGCACGCCGAGCTCGCGGTACTGCGCCGCGAACGGCTCCGGGTCGGCGAGGTCGGACTTGGTCAGGCACAGCACCGGCTGCAGCCCACCGGCGAAGGCCGCGACCAGGCAGCGGTCGACGAACCCGCTGCGCGGCACCGGGTCGGCGACGGCGGTGACCACGATCAGCCGCTGCGCGTTCGCGACGACGATCCGCTCGTAGGGGTCGGTGTCGTCGGCGGTGCGGCGCAGCACGGTGTCACGCTCGGCGACCCGCACGATCCGGGCGAGGGTGTCCGGCTCACCGGACAGGTCCCCGACGAGGTCCACCCGGTCCCCGACGACGACCGGCGTCCGGCCCAGCTCGCGGGCCCGCATGGCGACGACCTGGGGCAGCCCCGGGTCGGCGTCGACCGCGCAGGTCCACCGTCCCCGGTCGACGGCGGTGACCATCGCGCGGGTCGCGTCGGCGTGCGCGGGCCTGCGCTTGCTGCGCGGCCTGCTCCCGCGCCGTCCGGGGCGGACACGGACGTCGGACTCGTCGAGCCTGCTGATGTCGCGGGGCATGTCAGTTCCCGACCAGCGCCGCCCACCGGCCGGGGAAGTCCGGGATGGTCTTGTCGGTGCTCGCCACGTCGTCGACCTCGACGCCCGGCACCACCAGCCCGATGATCGCGCCCGCGGTCGCCATCCGGTGGTCGGCGTAGGCGCCCCACGGCCGGTCGGACCTTCCGGTGAGCGGCTTCGGCTCGATGACCAGGCCGTCCTCGGTCTCGGTGACGGCACCGCCGAGCGCGGTGATCTCGGTGGCGAGGGCGGCGAGCCGGTCGGTCTCGTGGCCCCGCAGGTGCCCGATCCCGCGCAGCCGCGAGGTGCCCGACGCCAGCGCGGCGACCGCGGCGACGGTGGGGGCGAGCTCGCCCGCGTCGTGCAGGTCGACGTCGACGCCGGTGAGCCGGTCCGGCCCGGTCACGGTGAGGCCGTCGGCGGTGTGCGTGACCGTGGCGCCGAACTGCTCCAGCACCGGCAGGACGTCGACGCCGGGCTGGGTGGTCTCGGCCGGCCAGCCGCGCACGGTGACCCGCCCGCCGGTCACGACGGCCGCGGCGAGGAACACCGAGGCGTTCGACAGGTCGGGCTCGACCGACCAGTCCCGCGCCGCGACCGGGCCGGGCTCGACCCGCCAGGTGTTCGGCTCGGCGTCGTCGACGGCCACCCCGGCGGCGCGCAGCATCTCCACGGTCATCGCGATGTGCGGCTGCGACGGCAGCGGCGTCCCGTCGTGGACCACGGTCACGCCGCGCTCGAACAGCGACCCGGACAGGAGCAGCCCGGACACGAACTGCGACGAGGCCGACGCGTCGATCGTGACCTCGCCGCCCCGGACCGGGCCGCCGTCGAGCACGAACGGCAGCGCGTCGGCGGCGCCGTCGTAGGACACGGCGGCCCCGAGTGCGCGCAGCGCGTCCAGCACGGTGCCCATCGGGCGCTCCCGGGCGCGCGGGTCGCCGTCGAAGCGGACCGCACCGGACGCCGTCGCCGCGGCCGGGGGGACGAATCGCATGACCGTGCCGGCGAGCCCGCAGTCGACCCCGGCGGGCGCCTCGGGGGTCCCGCCGCGCAGCCCGGGGTGCGCGCCGATCTCCACCGTGTCCCCGAGCGTGGTGACCGGGACGCCGAGCGCGGCGAGCGCCCCGGTCATCAGCGCGGTGTCGCGGGTGGGCGGGGCGCCGTCGACCCGGACGTCGCCGCCGGACAGGCCGGCGAGCAGCAGCGCACGGTTGGTCACCGACTTCGACCCGGGGACGGTGACGGTGCCGGTCACCGGCGACCCGGGCGTGGGGGCGGTCCAGTTGCTCACGCCTCCATCCTTCCCCACGTGGGAGGATGGGGCGCATGTGCGGCCGTTACGCCTCCACGAAGGCCCCCGCGGACCTGGCCGACGAGTTCCACGCCGTCGACGCGACGCAGGAGACCTCGCAGCGTCCGGACTACAACGTGGCGCCGACCAAGGACATCACCGTGGTGGTCGAACGCCACCCCCGCGACGAGAGCGGCGAGCCCGACCGGGGCGCCACCGAGCGGTCGCTGCGCACCGTGCGCTGGGGGTTGGTGCCGTTCTGGGCGAAGGACCCGTCGGCGGGTGCGCGGATGGTGAACGCCCGATCGGAGACGATCACCGAGAAGCCCGCGTTCCGCCGCGCGGCCGCGTCGCGGCGCTGCCTGTTCCCGATGGACGGCTGGTACGAGTGGCAGCGCCACGACGCCGTCCCGAAGTCCCAGGGAGGGACCGGCAAGCCGACCAAGCAGCCGTACTTCACCCACTACGCCGACGGCGCCACGATGGCGATGGCGGGCATCTGGGAGTTCTGGCGCCCGCAGGGCGACGAGCTGACCGAGAAGTACCCGGACGGGCTGGTCACCGCCTGCGTGCTCACCACCGACGCGGTCGGCCCGCTGACCCAGGTGCACGACCGGATGCCGCTGCTGCTGCGCCCCGACGACTGGTCGGACTGGCTCGACCCGGACCGCGGCACCGGCGACGAGGGGGTGACCCGGCTTCTGGTCCCGCCGTCGCCGGAGCTGGTCTCGACCCTGGACATCCGGCCGGTCTCGCCGCAGGTCAACAACGTCCGCAACAACGCGCCCGAGCTGCTCGACCGGCTCCCCGACGACCAGGTGACCGAGCCGATCCAGCTCGACCTGCTCTCGTGACCGCGGCGCGCGAGGTCGACACCCCGCGCGGCCCGGCCCGGGTCACCCTGCACCGGGCGGGGTCCCCGCGCGGGCTGCTGCTGCTCGGGCACGGCGCGGGCGGCGGCGTCGACG